>DRJC01000120.1 GCA_011052365.1 Ignavibacteria bacterium | reverse complement strand
TGCTATTGCAAACGGAGGGTCACAAAACTTCACATATACCGTGTTTGATGAGAACGGAAATCCTTTAGGTAAAGGGACAAATATTTCAGTCACAGTTGACGGCGAAAGTGTTTCTGCACAAGGACAGATAAATGTTGAACTTCCTGATACTCAAAGTCGTTCTTGGACTCAATTCAGTTTTACTGTGTTTGATACAAATGATACCACAAATGTAGTTAAGCCGGTTAGTATTATTGTTAATTCAACGGGTCCTAACGGAATAGGTGAAAGTATAATCTCAGGAACAAGCAGATAAAATATAATTTACTGTAATTTTAAAATGAAAAAGGGCAAATCAAAATGATTTGCCCTTTTTCTTTAAGTAAGTAAAAATCACTCAGAAGTGGTCTCTGACTCGGTTTTGATTTCTGTCTCAGCTATGGTTTCTGCCTCGACTGCTTTACCTCCGTAAATTTGAGCTAATACGCCGCCGATAATTATGATTTCTATAATCCCGTATATAAACCATTGAAGAGCAAGACCGAATGGAATTGGCTGAGTAGCATAAGTTGCAAATGCCATTGGCACAATCACCATTAACCCGATATAGGAACCGTAACGTACACCCTCCATTAACCCTTTACCTTCATTTCCTTTTACAAAAATCCAGCAGAAGAAAAAGATAAAGAATAAGCCTACCACAAAAAGAAGCCACACTTTAATGTCGGCTTGCGGACGCAAAATTTTCATCATAGCATCCGAAGTGTAAGTGGATTTCAGCAATACATTGTGAATTATGAACTCCAGAATTTCGTAGACTATATAGGTTACTACGAAACTTAACCAAAATTTTTTATTCATAATGATTTCCTCGAGTTTGTTTATAAATATATAATTTAAAACTCCCTCCGATTGAAACTATTTATCTTTGGACATTAATGCAATAAAAATCTAAGCTTTAAAAATTTAATTTAATAAATTGGTTGATTTTGCTTATTTTTTAGCAATTAAATTTTTTAATAATTTTGCGGGTATATAATGTCTGTAAACATAATAGCTCATATTGAAATTCCTTCTACCAATCTTAATACCGCAACAGATTTTTTTGAAAAGGTATTTGATTGGAAATTTAAACCCTTCGGTAGAGGGTATTTGCTTTACAACACACATAATCAGTTAACCGTGGGTCTTAGAAAAGTAGATAGTGTATCAACCGGTAATGCGACAATCTTTCATATTAGAACTGATAATATAGATGAGATATTGGAGAAAGCAGAAAAAGAAGGTGGTAGTATTTTCAAAGGTAAAACAGTAATACCCGCAATGGGTTATTATGCTTTAATAAAAGACCCAGACGGAAATATAATAGGATTATATAAAGGGAATTAATAAGATCCCCGATTTCTTGAAAAAATCGGGGAACTAAATAAACTGTCACATAAATGTGACGGAAATATTAAAATTTTAAGCATTGCCGTTCGTTTTAACGGACGGATCGAGAATCTATAAAAGCAATTTGGCTTTCCCCAAGGGGATCACTTTGTGAAGCCACATTATAATTTACAACATATCACTTAAATTGACGGCATTGCCTCCGAAGCCAACCTACACTTTATTTCAATTGATAAATTTTAACGAAGCAGGACCTGTCCTCCGAAGCCAACCTACACTTTATTTCGGTTGATAAATTTTAGCGAAGCAGGACCTGTCTTGCGTAGCTTTAGCGAAGCAAGATCATCTTCTTAGTCCGCACAAAATTATTTGCCTGTATTCTGTAGAAATAAACACCGCTCGATAAACTTGCAGCATTAAAGTTTACGGAATGATTGCCTGCAGAAAAATCTTGATTAACTATATCTTTCACTTTTCTTCCCAATGCATCGAACAAAGTTAATTGTACATTACCTGATTGAGGTAAAGCAAAATTAATTGTTGTTGACGGGTTAAACGGATTAGGATAATTTTGTGAAAGCATATAACTTACCGGTAATTGATTTTCATTATTAACTGCTGTTACCCCCGTATAAGTACCGGTAAATATACCTCTACCGTGAGTGCCTATTGCAACATATTTATCGACTTTTCTTAAAGAAATATAATCTACAATAACATTCCCTATTATTTGATCACCTTCAATCCTCCAAATGGGAAATGTAGTATTTACATTTGTTGTTGAATATAACCCTGTACTTGTACCAACTAAATATACAGTACCTGAAGGATCAGGCAAAATACCGGCAGATCTAACACTAGGTCCCACCGTACCTCCCCAACTATCATTAGCTAAGTTACCTTCTATATTAACAAATTTGTTTCCACCATCCGATGAATAAAAAATACTTGGGACAGCATAATTAGATACTACAACCATTATTTCATTTGAATTATCAGGGTTAACAGCAATTGATGAAATATATGATCCTGTTGCAGTACCGGCTCCGGATAAAGCAGTGGAAAGATTTATAGCGGCAGTGGTTGAACTTCTAGCGTTTTCTAATTTATACAACTTCGGAGCGCCGTTACTTGTTGAAGAAGCAGCAAAATATAATATATCACTTAAATTATTTTTTGAAATAGCGATTGCTGTATATACATAATTTGTAGGAGCATTATTATTTGT
>DRJC01000119.1 GCA_011052365.1 Ignavibacteria bacterium | reverse complement strand
GGTTATCCAACTATTTCTCCAACATTAATAAATGGAGGTATAAAACATAATATAATTCCAGACACTTGTGAAGTGATTTTTGATATTAGAACAACTCCAATATATGATAATAATATAGTAATTGAGAAAATAAAAAGACTGGTAGATTGTAAGATAGAGGTACTTAGTAACAGATTAAAACCAATTGAAACTAAAAATAATGAGTTTGTAAAAATTGCGGAAAAAGTTTGTGATTCTAAACCAACTGGATTTTTAGCTCTTTCAGAAATGTGTTTCTTTAATTGCCCCGCTATTGTTTTAGGTCCTGGATTTTTAGAACAGGCTCACAAGCCGGATGAATATATAGAAATTTCTCAATTAGAAAAAGCTAAGAATATCTACAAAGAAATAATTATTGGGTTTTTATAATGAAGAATTTTGTTGCAATTGAGGATCATACCAGACAAGAATTAAATGAATTATTAGAGTTAGCAGAGCATTTTAAGAATAATAAGTTTTCTGATATTCTTAAATATAAAACACTCATTACCATGTTCTTTAATCCTTCTACTAGAACAAGAATAAGTTTTGATTTAGCGATTACTCAGTTAGGAGGACATCATGTTAGTATTGAGCCTGGAAAATCTTCTTGGGGTATTGAAATAAAAGAAGGAGCTATTATGGACAAAGATGCAGAAGAGCATTTGAAGGACACCGTTAAAGTTCTTTGTAAATATGGAGATATATTAGCAATAAGAAGTTTTCCTAAGTTTAAGAATTGGGAAGAAGAGAAAAAAGATTTGATCTTAAAAAACTTAGTGAAATGGTCTACTAAACCTGTAATAAATATGGAAACAATTAGTCATCCATGCCAAGCATTAGCAATGATAAAAGTAATAAAGGATAAATTTGAAAATGTTAAGAAGAAGAAATTTGTACTCACATGGGCTTATCATCCTAAACCACTTAATACAGCGGTAGCAAATTCAGCTGGAGTAATGGCAAGTAAATTTGGAATGGATATTGTAATTGCTAATCCCCCTAACTATGATCTTGATGATTTCTATTTGCAGGAAATGAAAAAGAACTGCCGGGAAAACGGATCAAATTTTGAAATTTCAAATAATATGAAAGAAGCAATAAAAGGAGCTGATTTTGTATATGCAAAAAGCTGGGGCTCATTAGCACAATATGGAAATTTTCAGAAAGATATTCACAACCAATACAAAGACTGGATAGTGGATAAAGAAAAAATGGATCTTACAAATAATGCATATTTTAGCCATTGCCTTCCTGTTAGAAGAAACTTAATTGTTACTGATGAAGTGATTGATTCTGAAAAATCATTAGTTTATGAAGAGGCTGAGAATAGGTTGCATGTGCAAAAAGCTATATTAGCGAAATTATCAGGAAATATGAAATGAAAGATATAATTTTTAATTTTTTGAAAAAGATAGATAAACCGGAGTTTAAATTATTTCTGAATCTCTTTAGTAATCTTCCAAAAATAAAATTTGCAGTAATCAAAATTAGTGGGAAAGCACTTGAAGATCATTTAGAATTAATTGCTGAAGATATTGCGTTTCTTAACAAATTGGATATTTATCCTATTATTGTACATGGTTGCGGATCAACTTTAGATAAGAGATTACCGGAATCAGAAAAAATTGATGGAATTAGAATAACTAAAAAAGAAGATATGAAAGTTATTCAAAGTTCATTTAAGGAAATTGCCGATAGTCTTAAGGAAAATATTATTGAAAAAGGTGGTAAAGCAGAAATTGTGGAGGATTTGTTTTATTGTGAACAATTAGAACAATATGGTTTTGTCGGCAAAATTAAAAAAATTAAACTTAGTAAGATTAAGTCGCTTATTGATTTAAATATCACACCTATAATAAGTCCTTTGGGTGATTCAAGTGTAGGAAAACTAAACATTAATGCAGACAATGTAGCAAAAGAACTTGTAAAGATAATTGAGCCTAAGAAATTTATCTTTATAACAAAAACAAGTGGGATACTGGATAGTAAAGGGAAATTGATACCCTTTTTAAATTTATCCGGAAATGTTTTTGAAAATATTACAGGAGGTATGCTCCTTAAAGTAAAAGAGATTAAGGATTTCTTGAGTTCAGGGGTGGATTATGAAGTTGTAATAACAAATCCTAAGAATTTAATTAAGGAATTGTTTACCATAAAAGGTGGTGGTACTTACATTAAATATCATACAATAAATCAAACATCAGATGTCAATTCAATAGATAAAGAAAAAGTAAAGTGGACTTTAGAAGATGCTTTTGATAAGACTCTTGTTGAAGATTATTTTGAGAATGGTATAAAGGAAGTATTTTATGAGAAGGAATATGAAGGAGTTGCTATTATAAATGAAATTAATGGAATGCCTTATTTAGATAAATTTGCTGTTGCTAAATCTTATCAAGGAACAGGACTTGGAAAAAGTTTATGGGATAGAGTAATTAAAGAATATCCAAAATTAATATGGAGATCCTCTGCTGATAATTCAATAAACACTTTTTATACAAAACTCTGTGATGGAGTTATTAAAAATTGTGAATGGAATTTCTATTGGAAGAATCTTAGTAATAATGAAATTATGTCGACTATTGATTTAGTTATAAAGAAAAAGAAAACATTGATTTAAAATGATCCATTTAATGAACACTTATAAAAGGAATCTGTACCTTGAAAAAGGTAATGGTAGCTATGTTTATGATATTAATGGCAAGAAATATTTAGATTTAATTGGAGGTATTGCCACTTGTAGTGTTGGTCATTCTAACCCGGAAATAGTTAAAGTAATAAATGAACAGTCTAATAAGTTAATTACTGCAAGTAATTTATTTTGCTCAAAATCACAAGAATTGTTAGCTAAAAAATTGTCGGAATTATCCGGATTAAATAAATGTTTTTTCTCAAACTCCGGTACTGAAGCAGTTGAGGCAGCTATTAAATTGGTTAGAAAGCACTCCAATAAAAAAATTATTGCTATGAAAAATAGTTTTCATGGTAGAACTTTTGGTAGTTTATCAGCTACTTGGAATCCAAAATTTAAAAATAACTTTGAGCCTTTATTACCGGGATTTGTACATGTCGATTTTAATAATATTAAAGCTTTAAAAAAAGAGATTGATAATAAGACAGCTGCTGTTATTATTGAACCAATTCAAGGTGAAGCCGGTATTATAATTCCATCCGAAGGATACTTGAAAGAAGTTGAGAGTTTGTGCAAAAAGAATAATGTTTTGCTTATTATTGATGAGATTCAAACAGGAAATGGAAGGACAGGAAAGTATTTTTACTATCAGCATGAGAATGTTAAACCGGATATAGTAACTTTAGCTAAAGGATTAGCTAATGGTTTTCCTATAGGTGTAACTATATCTGATTTGGATTTTGAACCGGGAGATCATGGTTCTACTTTTGGAGGTAATGATTTTTGTTGTAATGTTGCTTTAAAAACCATTGATATTATTGAAGAATTGTTACCGGGAGTTGAAGAGAAAGGAGATTATTTTACGTCAAAGTTAAGTGAAATTAAATCCTCTAAAATCAAAGAAATTAGAGGTAAAGGATTAATGATTGCAGTAGAATTTTTTGAGGAAGTAGAACCAATTGTAAAGAAGTGCTTAGAAAATGGTTTGTTGATTAATAAAGTTCAAAAAAAAGTAATAAGATTTTTACCTTCCTTGACTATATCCATAGAGGAAATTGATACTGGAATTGAAATACTTAAGGGAGCGATCAAGGATGATTAAAGTAGCAATAGTAGGTGGGTCTGGATATGTTGGAAATATTTTGTTAAAAATATTACTTAACCATAAATATGTAGATGTGAAAATTGTTACAAGTACTTCTCAACAAGGGAAGAAAGTTTGTGAAGTTTTTCCGGAAATAGACAGTGAATTAGTTCTTTCAAAATTTAATTATAAAGATATAAATAAGATGGATGTAGTCTTTTTAGCAGTACCTCATGGCAAAGCTAAATCCATAGTGCCGAAATTAAAATGTAAAATAATAGATATTACTTCTGACCATAGATTAACGGAAATTTACGGATTACCGGAAATATTTGGAAATAAAATAAGAGGATCTAAATTTATTGCTAATCCAGGGTGTTATGCAACTGCCTGTATTCTATCTACTTATCCAATTCAGGATTTAATTAAGTATACGGTTTTTGATTGTATTAGTGGTTACTCCGGGGGAGGGAGGATTGCAAAATATGATTACCAAGAAAATATTATTGCTTATAAACTAAGCAAGCATTATCAAATTAAAGAATTATCAAACATCTTAAATTTTAATTTTTCGTTTACACCTCATATTGTAAATACTTTTTCAGGGCTAATGTGCACAGCTCATATCTTTTTGAAAAATAAAATAAAGTTAACTGAAATAAAAAATCAGTATAAAAAATACTATAAAAATTCATTTACAAAAATCATTGAAAACATACCTTCTACAAAAAATGATGTTGTAAATACTCCATATTGTAATATTGGAGGATTTGAATTAGATAAAAATAATCAGCTTGTTATTGTTTCTGTGATTGATAACCTATATAAAGGAGCTGCTACACAAGCAATTGAAAATATGAATCTTATGTTTAAACTGGATCATAAAGAAGGATTAAAACATTTTTCGGTGAAATTATCAAAATGAAACTCTGGGACAAAGGATATAACATAAATAAAGAAATTGAAAAATTTACAGTAGGTGATGATTATTTATTAGATCAAAAACTGTTGTATTGGGATTGTATTGGTAGTATTGCTCATGCTATGATGTTAAATAAAATCGGAATAATTAAGGATGATGAACTAAATAAAATTAAAAAAACGTTGTTTGAAATAGTTGATTTGGATAAACAAGGAAAATTCAAGATTAAACAAGAGGATGAGGATTCACACACTGCAATTGAGAATTATTTAATTAATAAATTAAGTGATACGGGGAAAAAAATTCATACAGCGAGATCTAGAAATGATCAAGTTCTTGTAAATTTAAAGTTGTATATGAAAAAAGAATTATTTGAGATTCAAGAATTAGTTTTAATTTTTTGTAAAACTTTGCTTGAGTTTGCTAAGAAAAATAATGTTGTGTTTCCCGGTTATACTCATATGCAAAAAGCGATGCCTTCCACAGTTGCTTTATGGTCCGGTAGTTTTATTGAATCAATGTTGGATAATTTTAAAATTTTAAAGAATGCTTTTGAAATTATTGATAGTTGTCCATTAGGAAGTGCTGCCGGCTATGGTGTTTCATTAGATATTGATAGGAAGTATGTTTCAGATTTACTTGGATTTTCTAAAGTACAGAATAATGTTTTATATGTTCAAAATTCAAGAGGCAAAAATGAAGCATTAGTTTTGTCATCATTAATGAACATTATGCTGGATTTAAACAAGATCGCTAGTGATTTGATTTTGTTTTCTATGCATGAGTTTGGTTACTTTGAACTGCCAAAAGAGTTTTGTACAGGCTCATCTATAATGCCTCAAAAGAAAAATCCGGATGTTTTGGAATTACTAAGAGCTAAATCTAAAGTTGTAGAATCGTTGTATTTTCAAGTTACAGGGATAGTTCAGAATTTACAATCAGGATACAATCGAGATTTTCAATTAACTAAAAAACCATTAATTGATGGTATTGAAATTACTAAGGTTTCTTTGAATATTATTAATGAAGTTTTTGAGTGTTTGAAAGTAAACAAGGAAAATTGTGAGAAAGCTTTGACTAAAGAAATCTTTGCTACTGATATTGCTTATGAATATGTAAAGGAAGGAATGACTTTTAGAGATGCTTATAAGAAGATTGCTAAAGAGTTGGATAATATTCAAGTCAAAGATGTTTATAAGTATATAAGTAATAAGAGGCATATAGGTGCAGCAGGGAATTTAGGATTGGATGGGATTGAATTGCAAATTAAGAATAATCTTAAGAGTTTGAATTCAAAGAAAAAACAGTTTCAATCAGTAATGGATGATTTACATGTCAACTAAAACTGAGTTAACTAAAGCTTATTTGTCTGAGCATACAAGTATTAAAAATTGTTAAAGATGTTCTTTAACATTATCCAACCTGTCTACCCACAATTAGATTGAACATAGCACATCCGGTATTTGACGGAAAGATTGAAACTACTTTTAAGCACACACAAGTTCACGTAATCCGTGTTATGTGAACTTGCCATGCCCACTATTGAAAAGGTTTATCAATCAAAAGGAGGTTACATTTTATGAACAATGATAATGTTAAGAATTTATATGCAATTTGCAGTGCAAAATGGTATAACCCTTTTATGCGTGTATATAACAGGTTAGTCCTTTCCAGGGCAGAAAATGAAATGGTTGTTTTCTTAAAAAATAATTTAGACGAAACTAAAACTATTTTAGAACTCGGTTGTGGAACGGCGAGAAATCTAGAAAAAATATACTCTCTTGATCTTAAATTTAAAAAATACTTAGGTTTGGACTTCACGCCCGATATGTTGAATATTGCAAGGAATAAATTCAAGAAGAATTCTAACGTTGAGTTTCAAGAAAAAGATATTACAAAATTGGATGATGTAAATGAAAAATTTGATATTATACTATGCATTGTAGTTTTATCCCATATTAAAGACAGACCGGATTTTGTTAACAAATCACAAGAATTATTAAGTAACGATGGAAGTTATTTTTTAATGATGCATACAAAACCTAAATGGTATATAAACTGGTTGGATCCTTTTTTTAAGTTCTTTAAAACAAATTTAATACCGGGTAAAGAGATTCAAAAATTCAAGAATACAATACGTATGAATAAATACTCCGGAAATCTAATAACAACGGTAGTGATTCATAAATGATGATGGGCTTGGAACAACTCTGCTGAGCTTCGTACCTTTCCCATAACTCGCTCCAATTATCAGATGATAAATTCACTAAATATTCATTTGTCAACTGTTTGCTAATATTTTATTTTACCGTTATATATTTTTATCCGTTAGTTAACTAATTAAAAATGAGAGTTTCATGAAAATTATAAACGATGAAAAAAACAATTTATTTGTAGCTGAAATTGAAGGCAAAGAAGCTTACTTACGGTATGCAATGAGAGGAGAAGATGTAATTGATTTTATTTATACTTATACACCCCCTGAACTAAGAGGCAAAGGATTGGCTGAAAAAATTGTAGAAGCCGGATTTAAACACGCAAAAGAAAACAGTCTAAAAGTAATACCTACCTGTCCGTATATAATATATTTTCTTTCGAGAAATCAGGAATATAAAAGTCTATTAAAATAAGATTAAATTTTTTTGGATTTTTTACTTGCTCAATTGTGTAAAATATTCTTATTATTCATTTTACTTTCCCAAAAATATTGGAGAATCAAAAATGAAAACCAAATTTTTCTTATTTCTACTTGTAATTACGTTTGTCGGTGCTTGTAGTTCAAATCAAAATAAAATTGAATATCCCAAGACGAAAAAAGGAAATGTTCAGGATAATTATTTCGGAACGATCGTTAAAGACCCATACAGGTGGCTGGAAAATGACACAAGCAAAGCTGTAAAAGAATGGGTTAAAGAAGAAAACAAAATCACTTCTGATTATCTGAATAAGATCCCTTTTAGAAATGAAATTAAAAAAAGATACTCCCAATTATTTAACTATCCCAAATATTCGGCACCTTTTAGAGGAGGGAAAAATTATTTCTTCTTTAAAAATAACGGGCTTCAAAACCAAAGCGTACTCTATATCCAAAAAGGTCTTGACGGAAAACCCGAATTATTTTTAGACCCGAATAAATTAAAAAGTGACGGCACGGTTGCACTCAGAAGTTATGCAATTTCAAAAGACGGAAAGTACTTTGCTTACGGTACCGCTTCGGGTGGCTCGGACTGGAATGAATTTTACGTGATGAATGTCTCAACTAAAAAGAAATTAAAAGATCATCTTAAATGGATAAAATTTTCGGGAATTTCTTGGTATAAAAACGGATTCTTTTACAGCCGTTATCCTAAACCCGCCAAAGGTTCCGAACTGACAAGTTCCAACAAGTTCCACGCAATTTATTATCACAAAATCGGTACCGACCAAAAAGATGATAAAAGAATTATCGGCGATAATAAAAATCCTAAGATGACCTTTTATGCACAAACAACAAACGATGAAAAATATTTGATCATTTATTCTTCAAAAGGTACCAACAACAACTCATTAAGTGTAAAAGATTTATCCAAACCGAATTCAAAAATTAAAACTATAATTTCAACATTTGATAATAACTATTCGGTTGTTGATAACATCGGTAAAAAACTTTTAGTTTTAACAGATAACAATGCACCAAAAAACAGATTGGTTTTAATTAATCCTTACAGACCAAAGGAATCAAATTGGAAAGTAATTATTCCCGAAAAAGAAGATGTTCTCAGATCGGCTCAAATAATTGGAGGAAAAATAATTGCTAATTATATGAAGGATGCAAGCAGTCATATTTATATGTTTGCTCTGAACGGCAAATTTGAAAAGGAAATAAAACTTCCTGCTTTAGGAACAGTCAGAGGATTTACCGGCAAGAAGCAAGACAACATTGCATTCTATACTTTTACTTCCTTCACTTATCCTCCTTCAATATATAAATTTGAAGTTAATTCGGGAAAATCAACTCTTTTCCGCCAGCCAAAATTGGACTTTGATTTTTCACCTTATGTTACTAAACAAGTGTTTTACAAAAGTAAAGACGGCACAAAAGTACCAATGTTTATTGTATATAAAAAAGGTACAAAATTAGACGGCAGTAACCCAACATATCTTTACGGTTACGGGGGTTTTAATATTAGTCTGACACCATCGTTCAGTTCATCAAGATTAATCTGGTTGGAGCAGGGCGGAATTTTTGCAATGCCCAATCTGCGCGGAGGCGGTGAGTACGGAGAAGCCTGGCATAAAGCAGGAACAAAATTGCAGAAGCAAAACGTATTTGATGATTTTATTGCTGCTGCAGAATATCTTATAAAAAACAAATATACCTCGGCAGATAAGCTGGTTTCTGCAGGCGCCTCAAACGGGGGATTATTAATTGGTGCGGTTATAAATCAACGACCCGATTTGTTCAGGGTTGCACTGCCTGCTGTGGGTGTAATGGATATGCTTCGTTTTCAAAAATTTACTATCGGTTGGGCATGGGTCTCAGATTATGGTTCAAGCGATGATTCAGTTCAATTTAAGGCTCTGTATAAATACTCGCCTTTACAAAATATAAAAAGCGGTTTAAATTATCCCGCTGTTCTAATAACTACAGCCGACCACGATGACAGGGTTGTTCCCGGGCATTCATTTAAATATGCTGCAACTCTTCAGGCAAAATATAAAGGAAATAATCCAATTTTAATTAGGATAGGTGTGCGTGCGGGACACGGAGGCGGTAAGCCGACTTCAAAGATAATTCAAGAACAGGCAGATATGTGGTCGTTTGTTTTTTATAATTTGGGAATTGTACCTAAGTATTAATAATGATTGAAAAAGCAACATTCGGCGCCGGTTGCTTCTGGGGGGTGCAGGCAGAGTTTGATAAACTTGACGGTGTAATTAGTACTGCTGTTGGTTATGCCGGCGGAAGTTTTGATAATCCGACTTATCAAGATGTATGTACAGGAAATACCGGTCACGCTGAAGTATTGCAAATAGAATTTGAAAGTGAAAAAACATCTTATAAAAAACTGCTGAATTTATTTTGGAAAATTCACGATCCTACTACTTCAAATAGGCAAGGACCGGATGTTGGTTCGCAGTACAGATCAATTATTTTAACCCACAACAAAGAACAGGAAAAAAGTGCAGCCGATAGTAAAAATGATCTGCAAAAAAACGGCATTTATAATTCTGGAATTGTAACGGAAATTACCTCGATGGACAAATTCTACAAAGCAGAAGAATATCATCAAAATTATTTTAATAAAAAATAAGTGAATCTGAAAAATGTTAAATAAAATTAATAGCAATCTTTTTGGGGAGTTAATAGCAAGGACATTCTATTTATTTATTATGTTATATTTTTTTATTCCACTAAATACAACATTTGCAGTTCAAGATGATATTAAGGTAGTTAAAGAAAAAATTACTTTTACAACAGATGACGGTTTTAATATCAGTGCAATTATCGGTAAACCGGAAAAGATAGATGGCGATTTGCCGGCTGTTATTTTAATTCATCAAGGTGGCTCTGATAAAAGTGAATGGGATGGTTTTTTTGATCAGCTTGTAAAACAAAACTATATCGTTCTTGCCTATGATATTCGCGGACACGGAGAATCGGATAAAGTTGATAATATTTATGCATTGTTCAATGATCCGAATCAAGCCCCGCACGACCTTTTTGCCGCAATTGAATATTTAAAAGAATATGATAATGTGGATTCGGATAGACTTGCGATAGTTGGTGCATCTATAGGTGCCAATTTAGCTATTGTTGGAATTTCAAAAATGAATATTAAAACTGCTGTTGCAATTTCCGCTAAAACCTCTGCAGTAGAAAATCTTAACGGAGAAAAAACACTGCATTTAAAATCAATTTTTTATATTGCAGCTGATGGAGACCAGAATGGCAAAAGAGTAGAATGGGCTAAGGAATTATTTGAAAGGACCAAACCTCCCAGAAAAATTGAAACAGTAGTTAATTCTTCAGCTCACGGTGTTAAAATCTTTAAAGATAAGCCTCAAGTTAAGAATGAAATTATAAAATGGCTCAAGGTCACTTTATAATAAAACTGTAAAACTCTTAACAAATATTTCATATTATTTGTTATAAATTTCATTGTTGTTATTGAACGATTAACATAATTGAATATTTAATATAAAGAGTGAGAAATGTATGGATGCATTAAGTGATAATTTTAACAATGAAGAATCAAAGATAAGTTTTAATAGAAAAGAACTGATTGAACAATTCAAAAAAGTCCGATCGTTTTCAGAAGAATTAGTTAAACCATTAAAGACAGAAGATTTTGTTGTTCAGTCGATGCCTGATGTGAGCCCTACTAAATGGCATTTGGGTCATGTTAGCTGGTTTTTTGAAGCATTTATTTTAAACAATACCGTCAAAAACTATAAATCGATAGACCCCAAATACACCTATATTTTTAATTCCTATTATGTGTTGATAGGCGAAAGGTTTGTTCGTCCGAATAGAGGGCTTTTATCCAGACCGACTGTTGAAGATGTGTTCAATTATAGAAAATTTGTAAATGAAAATTTGATAGATTTTTTAGAAAACTGTTCTGATGAAATATTTGAAGAATATGCACCCATTGTTGAAGTTGGGTTAAACCACGAACAGCAACACCAGGAATTATTGTTAACCGATATTAAACACGTATTATCATTTAATCCGCTTAACCCTGTTTATTCATCAGTTGATTTACCCGGAGGTAGTGCACAACCATTAAGCTGGCAAACTTTTGATGAAGGGATATTTCAAATAGGAAATACCGGCAGAGAATTTTGCTATGACAATGAAACTCCTCTGCACAAAGAATATGTGCATCCGTTTCAATTAGCCTCAAGACTTGTTACTAATCAAGAATATATTGAATTTATTGAAACAGGTGTCTACAAAAAACAGGAGTTGTGGCTTTCGGACGGTTGGGCTACTCTTGAAAAAGAAGGCTGGGAGGCTCCTCTCTATTGGAAAAAAATAGACGGCAAGTGGTGGCATTTTACTTTAACGGGATTAAAACCGGTGTCTCCCAATGAACCTGTTTCGCACGTCGGTTATTATGAAGCTGAAGCATATTCAAGATGGGCAGGCGGTAGACTTCCCACCGAAGCAGAATGGGAAGTTGCTGCGAATAATATGGAAATTAAAGGCAACTTTGTAACTGATAAATATTTCCACCCGGTCCCTTCCCCTAAATCAACCGGACAAAAATTAGATCAAATTTATGGTGATGTTTGGGAATGGACACAAAGTGCTTATCTGCCTTATCCGGGTTACAAGGCTTTACCCGGAGCTTTAGGTGAATACAACGGTAAATTTATGTCGGGTCAAATGGTACTGCGCGGCGGTTCGTGCGCTACATATTCAAATCACATAAGAAAAACATACCGTAACTTTTTCCCTCCGCATTCACGCTGGCAGTTTATGGGTATTAGATTAGCAAAAGATGTTTCTTAAATAAATAAAAAAAACTGATGAAAATAAAAACAGAAGAAATTACCAAAAGTGATATTTTAACGGACGTACTAAATGGGTTAAGTAAATCTCCTAAAATGCTGCCCAGCAAATTATTTTATGATGAAAAAGGTTCAATACTATTTGACGAAATTTGCGAGTTGGATGAATATTATCCTACCAGAACCGAAATGCAAATTATGCAGAATAACATTAAAGAAATGGGCGAACTTTTAGGAGAGGGAACAATGCTCATTGAGTTAGGCAGTGGAAGCAGCCAAAAGATCAAATTGTTGCTTGATCATATTCCTGGGCTTGCCGGGTATGTCCCTGTTGACATTTCTTCCGAACATTTAATTAGTTCTTCTAAAGTATTAAAGGATAAATATCCTCACATAAACATCTTTCCCCTTGCTGCGGATTATACAAAATATTTTGAGCTGCCATTAATTGATAAGCATTACGACCATCGAGCAGTGTATTTTCCCGGTTCTACAATCGGAAATTTTACAAAAGAAGAAGCAAAAGAATTTATAAACAGAATAGCTGATATTGCCGGTGAAAACGGCGGGCTGATAATAGGTGTTGATCTAAAGAAAGACAAACATACTCTTGAAGCAGCATATAATGATTCTAAAGGTGTAACTGCCGCCTTTAACCTAAATATGTTAAACCATATAAATGAAGAATTAAATTCAGACTTTGATGTGAACAAATTCAAACACTTTGCTTTTTTTAATGAAGAAATAAACAGGATAGAAATGCATCTTGTAAGTGAAGATGAACAAGTTGTAAATATTGATCAATCTAATTTTAGTTTTAATAAAAATGAACATATCATTACTGAATATTCTTATAAATATACCTTGGAAGATTTTGAAAATATAGCGAATGATAGATTTGATGTAAAACGTGTTTGGGTGGACGATTATAAATTATTCAGTATTCAGTATTTAAAAGTTAAAGATTAGCATGTTTTGTTACTTTATTTTGTCACTTGTTTAAATTATTGTAATAATACATTTATTTTTTTTATATTAGCATGTTTTTTATAAAATCATTATCATTGAAAAACCTATGACACCTACATTAACAACAGAAGATAGAAAAGAAACACAAAAAAAATCAGTTCTTCCACAAACATTACTTGTAGAAGATGAGGAAATAAGCAGAGTTATAACAAGAATGTTCCTTAAGGGCATTTGTGATGTTGACTTTGCTGAGAATGGGGAAGTAGGTTATGAGATGGCTAAAAAGAAAAAATACGATATCATATTTATGGATATTGGACTAGGAAGGGGAATGAACGGAATGCAGACCTCACAGAAAATAAAACAATTAGATCAATATAAAAACACACCTATAGTTGCTTTAACTGCTTATGCTATGAAAGGCGATAGAGAAGAATTTCTATCTAACGGTTGCTCACATTATATTTCACGTCCTGTTGATAAACACAAACTAATTCAATTAGTGCAGGATATACTAAGCCAGTTGTAAGAACACAATACTTTATTTTTTTTGTATCAATTAAAATACGTGACTTTTACTATATTCATTTATTACTAATTATTTTTTAAATAAAACCGGGCATCTATATGTTTAGGAGACTATTACCAAAGGAAGAGAAGTACTTTGAAAATTTTAGGGAAATGGTACAGCATGTTTCGGATATGGCAGACCTAACGCTAAAACTATTTTCATCCGAAACTATTGATAAAAGTATAATCCTTGAGATTAAGCCAATCGAGAGAAGATGTGATGAGATTACAAACAAAGTTTTTAAAAGACTTAACCAAACATTTATAACACCCTTTGACAGGGAAGATGTATTTAATCTAATAAAAAAACTGGATGATATAGGTGATATACTTTTTGCTGCAACTATTAGAGTAGACATATTTAACAGTAATAAAAAAATCAAATATGCTGATGAACTGGTTTCAATAATTGTTCAGCAGTTGAAAGCATTAGAAATTGCCATACAGGATTTGAAGGCAAAACATGTAAACGAATGTAAGGCTGTAAAGGATTTAGAAACGGAAGCCGATACAATTTATCGTTCGGCAATAAAGGAATTATTTAGTGAAGAAAAAGATGCAATTGAACTGATTAAGAAAAAAGAAATTCTCGGTTTGCTTGAAGATGCTTCAGATAAATGTCAGTCGGCAGCTAATGTTATTTTGTCAATTTTTATAAAGAATGCCTGATATGGTTTTTGCTATTGCCATTATTGCTCTTGCACTTATATTTGATTTTTACAATGGTATGAATGATGCTGCTAATTCTATTGCAACAATCGTATCAACAAGAGTTTTAAAACCAATACAAGCTGTTGCCTGGGCAGCGTTTTTTAATTTTGCAGCAGTTTTTATTTTCGGGGTAAGTGTTGCAAATACTATCGGGAAAGGGATTGTTGATATTTCAATAGTAGATAATGCCGTTATTTCGGGAGGTGTAATAGGTGCTATTTTAATGTCTGCAATTGCCACACACAACGGAATGCCCATCAGTATTTCACACGCAATAATTGGGGGCTATGCCGGTGCAGGTGTAGCCAAAGCGGGTTTTGTTGCTATTGTTACCTCAAGTTTCGGTAAAATAGTTCTGTTTATTTTCCTTGCACCTATTTTGGGTTTTATAATTGCTTTAATTTTTTCTATCGCAACTACCTGGGTTGTGCGAAATAAAAAGCCCTCAAAAGTTGATAAATATTTTCGGCGGTTGCAGCTTATATCTTCTGCGTTTTTTAGTTTAAGTCACGGTTCCAACGATGCTCAAAAAACAATAGGTATAATTACCGTGGTTTTGTTTACAAACGGGTTGATAGGTAATACATTTTACGTACCTGATTGGGTAATTTTTATGAGTTATTCTGTAATATCTTTAGGCACACTTTTGGGTGGTTGGAAAGTTATCAGCACACTCGGAATGAGGGTAACAAAACTAACACCTTTCGGAGGTTTTAGTGCCGAAACTTCTGCGGGCTTAACAATATCAATGGCATCTTTACTCGGTATTCCCGTAAGCACAACTCATACAATAACCGGTTCAATTATCGGTGTCGGTACTATGAGAGGGTTTTCTGCAGTAAGATGGGGAGTTGCAAGAAATATATTATGGACCTGGGTTTTAACCATTCCTCTTGCAGGTTTATTTTCCGCTATCTCTTATTATATTATAGCTTATATTATAAAAATAGTTTAATCATAATTTTAAAAGATTAAATGACAGTCCTGTGACTAATTACACTTTCCAACAATTCAAGGTATTTTCTGTAAGATAATCCGTTCTTTATTCTTGCGTCATAAATTAATTTGGTTTCCATATTCTCTCGTAGAATCATCTTTCTCATATATATTAAAATTTATTTTTGTATAAAACACAACGATAAACGAAGATTTGTGTTTATTATAACTTGTGAGACACATCATAATTAAATTTCATTTCATCGTAAATATTTATATCTTTCAATAAAGAAATTGTAAATCAATTAACAAAAGAGAACATGTTATTCGATAAATATTTTACTCCGTTTGAAGCTAAAAAAACTTTACCGTTGGTTAAGCAGATTGTGAGGGATATTATAAACTGCGCTAACGAATTAAGGCTTCTGAATATAAATGAGAGAAAAAATCTAACGGATGACCCACTTGTATCCGATCTTCTATTTAAAATAAATAAGTACGTTGATGAATTGAAAGAGATTGGTTGTTATTACAAAGATTGGAATTATGAAAACGGACTTGTTGATTTCCCTACCGTCATTGACGATAAAGAAGTTATGCTTTGCTGGAAAAGCGATGAAGAAGATATTTTATTTTACCACGATCACTACGACGGTTTTGAAGGAAGAAAACCCATACCTGAAAAATATTTTGTTGAAGAAACAGTTATTTAATAATTGTAAAACGATTCGCCTGCCTCGACGGTAAACGTACTGAATTGCTTTAAAATAATTTAATTCTTGTTTTGTAAAGCGAGCAGGCTTGCCTTGTCGATAGACGGGCTCGCCTCGGCGATAGACGGGTTGCTCGCTCAAAAAACAGTGAGCGAAGAAACTCTTCGCTCTACAAGTAAAAAAACCTCCGAGATTTTCCAAACCTAAAGAACGATTTTATAAAATATATTGTACCCTAAAGAATATAACCAAGGTTTTTGGTATTAAAATTCAGAATTAAATTTAATCTTATTAGTATCTGTTAAAATGAGACATCCGACCTT
>DRJC01000118.1 GCA_011052365.1 Ignavibacteria bacterium | reverse complement strand
GTAAAATTACTTGATGCTGCAAATAGCGATGCAGTGTTAAAAACAACTACAACGGATACACAGGGTAATTACAATTTTGGTAATCTAACAGCAGGAAGTTATAAAGTACTATTTACTTTACCGACTAATTACAATTTCAGTCCCAAAAATACGAACACCGGTACAAATGACAATAACTCTGATGTTAACCCGGCAACCGGTAAAACAGATGCATTCACTTTAAACGCCGGTGATAATTTAACAAATGTTGATGCCGGAATGTATGATTCACCTGTTGTTGTTCAAACACCTAAACCTTGGGTTAATATAGATGATTATAAAACAGTTTCACCTGATTCGGGATTGACAACTACTTACACAATAACATTTGCAAATAACGGGGATGCGGATTTATCGAATGCAACTATAATAGATACTATACCGAATGGGTATTCTTATGTTTCAAGTAGCGGGGGAATTTCTTCTGCAGAAACATCAAACGGAAGTAACATTGTAATCTTCCAAATCGGAACAGTAACTGTTAACAATACAGACTCGGTAAAGTTAACTGTAAGAGTAACTAACTTAGAATCTAATTATTTAACGACAGCAAATTTACTTGGCAATGATAATAATTCTAATAAGTACCAAGCATATGCCGGCGATTTAAATCTTGGTGACGTTACAAGCGGAGGCGAAGATGCAGGAGTTGAATCCAAGGGAGATTTAGCAAATCTTTTATTGAAGAGACAACTATTAATTAGATACGGAAGGACTACACCTCTACTTGCAAAAACCGGTGTTAATGCCATTACTTCTCAGCATAGTTTATCGGAATTTTATCCCACAGTCGGACCTTATAATTCTTCTGCTACAGTTACAACACCGTTTGATATTCTTGGTATTTCAAATGCTGTTTCAAGTTATGCTGTTGATTACAACATGACAACTTCAACCGGGTTAAGGAGAGTGGCAGGTATATTCTCTACAATTACAAATGCACCATATATATATGACCATACAAAAGGTGTTTGTGATAGATTAGGCGGAGCAATGATAGGTGATTTAAGACTGTTAAATATAAACGGTTATCAATTCTATGCAGCTAAAATGAGGAATGAAAAGAAAAACCAAACAGATTATGCGATTTCATTCAGTGTTTATGAATCACCGTCAGGATACAAATTACAAAGTAAATGGACATACGGAGAATATGTATCACCTAACGGAGCTTCCAGCATCTACAATTTCCAGGTGTGGTCTTCTACTTATGACGGTACAGTTGAATTAGTAAAAAGCATATTGTCAAAATTAAGCTCATTTGGTACGCTAACATATTTAAATGTAAACCAGGTTGAACCGGATGTATATATTCAAAGCTCTTACTACTCACACGACGGCACAATACATCTTAAAGTAATGAATTTAGGAAAAGCTTCACAGATTTCCCTGGATTATAAATACAGAATATCCCAGGGTGATGTTCAAAATGAAACTCCCGGTAACTTTACCGTACAGAACGGTGAAAATGATATAGTACTTTCTCCCGGAATTATTTCCGATGCAAATATATCATTAACCTCTTCAACGGGATTCAAGGACGAAGTTTTTGTAAGCGGAGGCTCTTATACAGATATCTCTGGTCCGAACAGCACGGTTTCAAGTTTTTCAACTGTCAATTATCCTCAACCGATTCCATCGAATTACGCTGACGGCACCTTATTACTTTCCGGTGGTGTTTCTATTTCGGGCAATCTTTCGGACTGGGTATCTGTAATAAGAAGTTTTTATGCAAGTGGTGATAATATTGATTTAAGTAATTATTCAAATATAAAATTCAAAGCAAAGGGAACAGGAGTATTAACTTTGATATTTGATTTGACAAATACTCAAAACTATAATTACTTTTCATATTCTGTCAATCTTACACCTGTCGAAACTGAATATTCGGTTAGCTTCAGTGATCTTACTGAGCTAACACCAAATCAAAATCAATTTAACCCGGGTTTGGTAAGAGATATTGGTTTTGCTCTTTATAAAAAGAATAATCCTAATCTTACAAACTTTAATTTTGATGTAAGTAATATTGTATTTTCAAAAAGTCTTGTAACAGGAATTGAGGATAATAATCTTGTACCGAAGGAATTCAGTCTTTCTCAAAATTATCCGAACCCATTTAATCCTTCTACTAATATTGAATTTACTGTTGCAAAAACAGAAAGTATATCACTTATTGTTTATAACATTTTAGGACAGCAAGTAAAAGTTCTTATAAATAGAGAAGTAAACGCAGGCAAACACGTAGTAAATTTTGATGCTTCCGGTTTGGCAAGCGGAATTTATATTTATAGATTGTTAGGAAAATCTGTGAATATTATAAAGAAAATGATCCTCCTACGTTAAAGTTTATCAGCCAAAACATAAGTGTACAGGCTGACTTCGTAGGACAGGTCCTACTACGTTAAAGTTTACCAACCGAAACATAGTGTAGGTTGGCTTTGTAGAACAGGTTCTGCTGAAATAAGTCTACGTAAGACACGAAACGAAAGATATTTAACTGCTGCCACTGACCCCGCAAAACAGTGGGCAGGCATTCAGTGGCAGAGATTAACCGTTCACTATTTCTTAAAAAAAATTCCGATGTTTGTCCTTGGCTGTCACGGTACGACCGTGACAGCCACTGAACACCCGAATTCATTCGGGTGGAAAGAGAATAAGTGCTCTATCCATAACGGTTTCAACCGTTTATTAATTCATTTACAAATTATCAAACTCCGATATCACCTATTATTTTCAAAATAAATTTATAAAATTTAGATTGCTGTATATGAAAACATCGGAGGTCTTTTTAAATGCAAACCAAAATATAATTATAACTCTGTAAAGCGACGAGGGGTTCGTCGCTCATTTCCAATTTCTTTTTAAAAAACTTTTTATTAAACCAACATTTAAAATTTTCAAAAAAAATTATTTTTTGTTTGTATATGTATAGTTATTATTGCATATTATAACATACTTACCAGGGGGGCTATTTTTTTAATATTTTTCAAAGCAGTAATGTGATTCTTGAATACTTTTATTCTTCTAAACATGAGGATCTTTTTTCAATATAAAAGAAATAATTATAAGCTCTTTCTATTTTATTAAATGCATTGTAGGGCATATCATTTTTTTTGATTAATTCTTGCAGGTTACTGATGTGTTCTACCTTTATAATTAACTGTAAGGAGAAAAACACTATGAAATTAATTAAATTGATACTAATTGTCGTAACTTTTTTTGCAAGCCAAATTTACACTCAGAACAACTGGACAGATAACAACACTCACGACCCCGGCATTAAAACAACGATAAACTCTATTACATTTTTCAATGCAGATACCGGAATTGTGGTTGGGGTTGGAGGAACTATTTTTAGAACTGTCAATGGCGGAAAAGACTGGACGTTGATAGAGGGTAACACAGGTTCAACCAATACTGCGTACAGTCCAAATGAGAT
>DRJC01000117.1 GCA_011052365.1 Ignavibacteria bacterium | reverse complement strand
TAATTGTGAGTAGCAAGTACGGTGTTGCCGCCTTTTTCCAGTGCTTTCTGAAGTGCCAGGTCTGCATTATAAATAATATCATCTACACCCATTGAGCTGTTTGCAGAAGAAACCCCTATAGAAACAGTATACGTGGTTTGTTTTGAAACTACCGTAATTGGAATACGCGCAATTTTAACCCTGAGTTTTTCAGCCCAGAGAAAAACTTCTTTACTTGTAGAATTAAAGAAATAAACTCCGAATTTTCTTTCACCCAATCTCCCGAAAATATTTAAGGGTGTCATCTCTTTTGTTATAGTTTCCGATATAACTTCAAGCACTTTAGGGAAGGGGTTATTCTCAAATAAATTTGCCTGGTCCAAAAAGTCATCTACCCTGATAAGAGCAAGAGCACCTGAAGTTTTAGCATATTCTGCTTTTATTATTTCTTCACCAAGCCTGTCTTTAAATGTTTCTTCTTTAAGTGCTTTGGTTTCGATATCAACATCCAAATAACTTTTTAGTAATGTTTGTGTTGTGTAAGAATATATAACATAAGAAATAATATTAACGGCTTTTTTAAGAAATTGTAAGTCTTTATTTGTATATATTTTTTTCTTAAGACTTTCAAAACAAAGCACGCCGTAATTCTGCCCGCAATAAACGATCGGTATGGCAAGAAAAGAACCTTCAAAACTAATGTCTTCCCTTTTTGCATATCTTAAATATTCCTGAGTTGATGTATCGTCAATTTTAATAGGCATCCCTGTCTTAATTGATTTACCGGTTAAAGTACCTGCCAATTCTACTTCAAGTCCTTCACCTATATATTTTAAAGACGTTTTATTTGTTATCCTTTTTACCCTAAATTTTTTCTCCACAGGATTATATAAAACTAAAGCGAAAGAGTCCCAATTAATAAACGAATCTAATGTTTTTTGTAAAGCAAACAAAACATCATCTGAATTATGAATGGGTTTATCGGGAGATATTAATCTCAAAATTCCGTCCAATCTTTTTTGAGAAATTGTGTCCGAATATTTTTCTTCAAAAATTGTAATGAGTATTGTTATTACTCTTACAAAACTTCCGAGTGCATAAATTGTTTCTATTCCAAAAACATCTTCCATCAAAGAATCAAGTGCAAGAATTGCTATAAGAGAATTTCCGTAGTAAAGCGGCACACCCACAAAGCTTTTAACACCAATGGGCGATTCGTAATATCTTATTACATCTGCTTCAGCTGTGCTTGGAATGTGAGTTAAATGTTCCGGCTCACCTTTTTGTATTATTTTGCTTAGAATATCATCTTCAACATCAAATTTTCTATTAGCAATTTGTTTAGAATTGGAGACATATTTTTCAACGGAAAGTTTATCATCTTCTTTATTATACCAAAAGAATATTACTGTGTGCGCAGAATATGCTTCTTTCAGCACGGTTAACATTTTTTCCAAAGCAAAAGAAAACTGACCGTCGTGCCCTATTCCCTTGGGTACTTCTTCCCTTGCAATTTGTTCGTATCTTTCTTTTAGGTCAGGTGGCTTTAAGTCTGTTTTTGAAGCTCTAAATTCCGGGCGATAGTTATCTTGTGTAATTATTTCTATTTTTTCAGGTTTGGAAACAATCTCAAATGATTCGTTTAAATCCGGTGAAAGGTTTGTTTCCGTAATAGTAGGCTCGTTAATAGTTTCGGTAAAACTTGGATTATACTTTGAGGAATCACGGAGGAAAATAATGAAGGCTACATATACAACTATTAAAGTTGCTGCTATAATACGGAATACAATATCATCAGTTAAAAAAAGGGAAACAGCTAAAATAGGTACAAGAAGGAAAATCAATATTCTTTTACGCTGTATTCTGTCCATAATAAATACTTTTTATATAAAATTTAATATAGTTTTACTGAATAATAATTGCAAACAACTAATAATGTATCACGCGTTTGCTTAAAAGAAATTACTACAGTCCAAAATAAATTAAGACTATGGAAAAACAAAATGAATTTGAGATATCCTTTTACATAATAAGAAACAACCCCTTTAACAATAAAATAAACAAATGTATTGAGTTATTTAAATTTAATTATTTTAGAAGCATTGGCAATAGTAGTGTTGCACAGCGGAGATTCCCGAAATCTCCTCGAATTAAAATAGTAAGGCCAAAATCAAGTTATACTTTTAAAAAAGGAGATCCAATAATTCAAGATTTCGGGAATCTTGTATTTATATAATAGTTTATTTATCCTCTTCTGAAATTCTCTGTACATACATAATAACCCTGCTATTGTTAAGCCCATCTTAATATTAGTAGGCTTAATATAAGAGTATATTCCTTAGATAACTCAAAAAAAATGTTCTAAATAAAGAATAATCAAAGGTAGATTAGAAAATAATTCTATTCAGTTCACCACCCGGTCTTTCTTTTATTTTCAGAACTTTCAGATCATATCCAAGAAAGTGTTTTCCTTTGTTCTTCTTTTTCTGTTGTTAAATCCAAGAATATTTCTTCAAGGGATTGATAGGTTTCTTTGGTTATTTCATTTTTTATTTTGTGACGGATTTCTTTAGCCTCTGAATGGTAAACTATTCTGCCTTTATTTATAATTGCTACTTCATCAGAAATATCTTCAATATATGACAAGATGTGTGAAGTTATTAAAATTGTTTTATCACTATTTTTTAAAATCTTTATTAAATTTTTAACTTTCACTACGGTTAAAGCGTCCAAACCGTCGAACGGTTCATCGAGTATAATTAAATCCGGGTTATACAGAAGTATTGATGCGAGAGCCAACTTCTTCCTCATTCCTTTTGAATATTCAGCAATCGATTTCCATCGGAAGACTTCCAAATCGAAATATTCCAGTAATTCATTTATCCTTGTTTTTATTTCGGATTTACCCAACCCATAAACTTCGCCTACAAATTGAAGCTGCTCCTCTCCCTTTAAGTATTCGAATAGACTCTCCGTATTTTCAAATAGAATACCAAAATTTTTTTTTACCTCAATTCCATTTAAAATTAAATCTTGACCGAAGACTTCAATTTTACCCGAATCAAAATTAAGAAGATTCGCTATACAATTAATTGTGGTTGTTTTACCGGCTCCGTTGGGACCGATTAGTCCGAATACTTGTCCTTTTTCAATTGAAAGGTTTAAGTTATCAAGTGCTACTTGATCTCCAAAACTTTTATTTAGAGAAGTTATGTTTAGTGCGTTCAT
>DRJC01000116.1 GCA_011052365.1 Ignavibacteria bacterium | reverse complement strand
TACGGGCATTAAATGAACTCAAAACAAGCAATACAAAATATGTGTCCGATTCAGGCATTACTTACAATTTCAACATAAATAATAAACTTAATCGTTTAAACATTAGATCGTTAAAACTAACCAAAGAATTAACTGAAGGTAAATACTACGATTTTCTTTACGACAATCAAATTACTGCCAACAATAAATATGATGCTAAAAAGACTTATAAAAAGAATAAAGGATATTTTCCTGGGGTTGCCACCATTGACGACAAAATTGTATATGTTGAAAACCGTGATGGCAATGCCAATGTAAAGTTCAAGCAAGAAGAAACACTCAGTCGGGCTTATGGCTTACTGGCCGAAGAAAACATTTTAATCAATCGCTCCATTATGGATGCCGGTTCGTATTCAAAAAACATAATTGATGTGGTGGCACAAAACAGCAAACTTTTTTACATCAGGGCAAACAGAAGCGGCAATTTATTTGAGCAGATAGAGCAAATATCAAATTGGCAGAGTGTTGAGATAAACTACAAAAACTATGAAGTGGCGTCAATTTCATTCACACAATTTTTTTCCGACCGGAAATATCGTCTAATAATAATGAGAGAGAAACGAGAAGATAATCAGACGGATGTATTTACGGGTGATGCTTACACTTACCGTTCAATACTTAGCAATGATTGGCAAAGCACTGAAAAAGCAATTATTGAATTGTACAACCACAGAGGAGCAAGTGAAAAGGTTTTTGATGAGATGAATAATGACTTTGGATGGAAACACCTGCCATTTTCGTTTCTCAATGAAAATACTGTATTTATGATTGTTATGGCCATGATAAGAAATTTTTATATCTTCATGGTTAAAAAAGTTTCGTTGATATTTGATGACATAACACCCCGGACACGGCTTAGAAGGTTTATATTCAGGTTTATAGCTGTCGCCGGAAAGTGGGTATACCAAGGCCGGCAATGGATTTTGAAATTATATACCCGACGGCCTTACGAGCAGCTCACACTCTAACCCCCCCTAGATATTACAAAACACAGGATAGCTATGTGTAATAAAAAACGACCTTCCTTTTGTTATATAACTGTATTACAGGTATATAAAATATACACATATAATTTCTAATACTCAGAACAGTGTTTCGTAGCAAAAGGAAATTTCAGTAAATGCACAAAGTGCTTTCCGAAAACCAAAAGAATGATAGAAAATCATATTTCGACAATTTTCTTCTGCTTTTTATTCAAAATTCTATGAAATATTGCCATTATCCTCCATAAAAAAGTTTTTTATATTTTACTGCGGATATGAGGTAATATAAAATTTTCAAAATCGGGCGACATCTATAATGCGTTAAAAATAAACGCAATAGCTGAGTCTGCAGGCATCAAATGTCAGGTTGGATGTATGTCCGAATCTCGCTTTGCCTTAACAGCTTTGATGCATTTTGTACTGGCCTGCAAGAATGTTGTCCATTACGATATGGACTCCTCTTTGATGCTGGCTATAGATCCGGTGACAGGTGGAATTCAGTACCGGGGAAAGGGCAAATGGATACTTGAAGATGCCGTTGGCATTGGCGCCGATTTTAATGAAGATATTTTGAATAACATGGAAAGTGTAACCGTTTAATTTTCATAAAATGTCAGTAGAAACTCCGGTATCACAGGGAAGCCCGTTTCAATATATCATGGACAGCAAAGTCGGGACTCTCACGACTATCAATGGCAAAGATTATTTGTATTTTGCCGGAACCGGATATTTTCAGTTGCAATCGCATCCCGCTATGATTCAGGCTGCCATTGATGCCACGTTGAAGTTTGGAATTGAGTGCTACCTCACGAACCATTACCGGCACCACAAATCTCTTATTAAAACTCAAACAAAGAATAGCAGGTTTTTTCGGAACGGAAGATGCAGCTTACCTGCCGTCTGGGTTGACGACGCGCATGGCGTAGGTATCCTCGGCGAAAACGGCAGAGGTGTTTATGAATATTTTCATTTGAATTCCGAACGGCTGTTCATGGGTGCCACCTTGTCGAAAGCATTTGGTGCCTACGGTGGTTTTGTTCCGGGCAATTCTCAATTTATTAACATTTTAAAATCAGGAAATGTTATGACCGGAACCAATTCTCCGCCCAATGCTATGGTCTCGGCAGCGTTGAAAGGTCTGGAGATTGTAAAAAACAATCCGGAATTGCGCCTGAAATTGCAGAACAATACCATATATCTTAAAAATAAAATTAAAAAACTGGGCGTTACCACAGAGGATAATACCTTGCCTATCGTAACTTTTTCTCTCGAAAACAGCGATAGGATGCAAAATATTCAGCATTTGCTGATGAACGAAGGTATTTACATTCAGTTTGTGAAATATGTGGGCTCAGGTGCGGATGGCGTACTACGAATGGTGGTCACCTCCGGTCACTCTGAAGAAGAAATTGATTTTTTGGTTTCTGCCCTCGGCTGGTTACTTTGACAAAAACCCATGTTATTAATGCATGACAAAGCCAAGTATCAGGTATAAGACAGCAGTAATTCCCCCGATAAATAATGCGTAAGGCAGCTGTGTGTTGACATGGTCGATATGGTCGGATGCCGAAGCCATGGATGAGATGATGGTGGTATCGGAAATAGGCGAACAATGGTAGCCAAAAACGCCACCGCCAATGGTTGCTGCAACGACAAGGTAAAGATCGGCTCCCTGTGCACGGGCCATTGGAACAGAAATGGCCATCATTATGGCAAACGTTCCCAGGGCTATCGCTTACTAAAAAACAATTCACAATCGATGTTTGAAAAGTTTATTTGTTTTAAAGAATTGTAACAGGATGTTTATTGTAATCTTATACATTTAAAATACAATGCATTATGATTACATTAGACATTTTTGAAAAGGTTACAG
>DRJC01000115.1 GCA_011052365.1 Ignavibacteria bacterium | reverse complement strand
CGGGCCTGCCTAACAGGTTTTAGGATTTATTTAGAATTTGAGCTTTGATATTTATTTGAATTTTGTCATTTGGGTTTTGGTATTTAAGAAAAACCCCCGATGTTTTCATTACCAGCAATCCAATCCTTATAAATTTTCATTGTTGTCACCGACCATTCGGTGGCAGCACCTCAAAAATGAGCGACGAACCCTGTCTGCACGAAGTCCCGCCTCCCAAAGTCCTACGGCGGGCAGGCGTTTCGACATAGGCAGGCTCGTCGCTCTACAGAGCACATACTTGCAGAAAAACCCCCGGTGTTTTCATTACCAGCAATCAAAATTTTATTGCTATTAATTATATAAAGTTATAATATTCAACTTTTAATTTTAATTGATGCTCACAATAATCAAACATCGGAGTCAGAATAATGCCTCTTAATACTGAAAGAGAACAATGGGGAAGCAAAATAGGGCTTATACTTGCAGTGGCAGGTAATGCCGTAGGATTAGGAAACTTCCTTAGATTTCCCGTACAAGCTGCCCAAAACGGCGGCGGTGCTTTTATGATACCTTACTTTATATTCTTTTTAATACTCGGGATTCCTCTTATGTGGATTGAATGGGGCATCGGACGACACGGCGGTAGGTTTAATCACGGAAGTGCGCCGGGAATGTTTGATGTTTTATGGAAACATAAACTTGCAAAATATTTCGGTACACTCGGTCTTTTTATGTCTATGGTTATTCTTATCTATTATACTTATATAGAATCCTGGACTCTTGGTTATAGCATTTTTTCAATAACCGGTTATTATTTTGATCAACATACTGCTGATGCTATGAGAACATTCCTATATAATTATCAGGGTAGAGCAACGGGTGAACATTTTACAGGTATACTTCCGGCTTATATATTAATGTTTATTACTTTCGGTTTAAACTTTTGGGTCCTTTTCAAAGGAATATCTAAAGGAATTGAAAAGTTGGCAAAAATAGCTCTTCCTTTGTTATTGATATTTGCTGCTATACTTGCAGTAAGGATTATGTTTTTAGGAACCCCTGATCCATCCCTGCCGGCAAATTCTGTCTGGAACGGTTACGGATTTATTTGGAATCCTAATGTAAGTTTATTGTCCGATCCAAAAATTTGGCTTGCGGCGGCGGGACAAATATTCTTTACTTTGTCCGTAGGTATGGGTACAATACATGCTTATGCAAGTTACTTAAAACCTAAAGATGACATTGCTCTCTCAGGACTTACAACAGCAGCCACTAACGGTTTTGCCGAAGTAGTTTTAGGTGCAGCAATAGCAATTCCGGTAGCAGTTGCTTTTTTTGGATTACAGACCACACAAGAGTTCGCAAAAGGCGGAGCTTTTGATCTTGGCTTTGTTTCAATGCCATTAATTTTTCAAAGAATTCCTTTAGGACAAGTATTGGGATTCCTTTGGTTCTTATTACTTTTCTTTGCAGGCATTACATCTTCGGTAGCAATGGGTCAGCCTGTGATTGCTTTTTTAGAAGATGAGTTCGGTTTTTCGCGCAAAAAAGCAGTTGGAGTACTTGCAACTGTAGTTTTAATTGCTGTTCAATTTGTTGTATTTTATCAAAAATATGGCTTCTTAAATGAAATGGATTATTGGGCAGGTACCTTTGGGCTTGTTGTATTTGCTTTGGTTGAGACTGTTTTATTTATGTGGGTGTTTGGCGCCGGTAAAGCATGGAAAGAAATGAATGAAGGTGGAGACATTCAAATACCGAGGGTTTTTTATTATTTAATGAAATTTGTTACACCTGTTGTTCTTTTCGTGCTTATGATTTGGTGGTTTGTTGAAAGTGCTATACCTAAACTTTTGCTTGTAGGCGTCCCTGATGTTAACAAACCATATTATTGGGGTTCAAGAGCATTAATGGTGGTAATATTTATAGGTCTTATTTTGTTGGTTAGAAAAGCTTGGCAGCTTAAAGCAAACAAAGAAGAATCGAATTAAATTATATATATGATTTTTAAAAATGTAAAAGGAATTTTTTTATGGGACTAACAACCGGGGGAATAATATTTTTATCTTTTGCGTGGGGAGGTGTAACCTTGCTTACTGTTTATTGTTTCATAAAGGTAATAAAGTCTGAAAGGGAAAAAGCTAAAAAGAAGAAGCTAAAAAAAATAAATAAATAATAAAGACTGTGTGAAAAGTTTTTAATTCTCTCTTTTCGTAAATGTGACTATCCGTTCCGAACCGGAATGTCTTCGGTAAAGGATTCCTTTGGTAAAATCAGCATTAACTTTGCCATATTTGGGCTGTTGCAGAACAATCACTAGTAATTACAATTTATTAATTATACAACATTCTCTAAGAGGTGTATAAATTAGTTGGAAATATATCCTACAATACTTTTAATCTTGCAAACTTAAGCATTAGTTGTTTTACATTATTACCTTCAAATTGAACAGTAGCTTTTTGCATATCACCCGCACCTACAACATCAGTAACTTTACCTAAGCCAAACTTTTCGTGCATAACTCTGCTACCGGGTACTAAATTTATATTTTCCTGGTTATAATCTTCGTAATCTATTTTTTCAAAATATTCATAGTAAACTTGTTTCTTAGTTTTCCTTGCCGATTTTCTACCAATTCCACCGTTTATTTCGCTTATCGTATCTTTATCTATTTCTTCAATAAATCTTGATCTGCTTTGATATGCAACTTCGCCAAACCTGTAACGAGAACGGGCATGTGATATATATACTTTTTGTTGTGCTCTCGTAACGGCTACATAAAATAATCTTCTTTCTTCTTCTACTGATGCATCGGAATTAAATCGATTGGCAAGAGGAAATATATCCTCTTCGCAACCCGAAATAAAAACAATAGGAAATTCCAAACCCTTGGCACTGTGTATTGTCATTAAAGTAACAGAATTCTTTTCATTTTCATAAGTATCAATACCAGCAATAAGTGAAACTTCTTCCAAGAAATCTTCCAGTGTTGCTTTTTTATTATTATCTGAAAACTCACTCAACGCAGCAAGTAATTCATTTATATTTTCCCTACGGGTTAATGCATCATGTGTATTTTGTGATTTTAATACTCTTAATATTCCAAGTTCGTCAACAAGTGCTCTTGAAAGTTCACCGATTGAAAGCTTATCTTTTAAATCAATATATTTATTTAAAAGAAGTTTGAAGCCTTTCACATTTTTTTGAATCCTTTCTTTAATATCAATAACCTCAAAAATTCTTGCCATGGTTCTGAACATTGTTAAATCGTGTTTCCTGGCAAATGCAATCATTCTTTTTAAAGTTGTAGAACCAATACCTCGCTGCGGGTAGTTCATAATACGGAGTAAACTCTCTTCATCATTTTGATTTGATAAAACTCTTAAATAAGCAATTAAATCCTTTATCTCTTTCCTTCTATAGAATTCAATTCCACCTACAATTTTATAGGGTATTTTCTCCCTTCTGAAAATATCCTCTAATGCTCGTGATTGTGCATTTGTTCTGTAAAGAATTGCAAAATCTTTATGCGAAAGTTTTTTCTTTGAGATATCTTTTTGAATATATTTTGCTATTTGATAAGCTTCATCTTTTTCATCTGAACACTTAACCAAAGTTAATTGCTCACCGTCATTATTTTCCGTCCAAAGTGTTTTCTGAATTTGATTTCTATTGTTTTTTATCACGGAATCTGCTGCCATTAAAATGCTTTTAGTCGACCTATAATTTTGTTCAAGTTTGAAAGTTTTGCATTTTGTGAAATGTTTTTCAAAATCCAACATATTTTTAATAGTTGCACCTCTCCAACTGTAAATACTTTGTGCATCATCACCAACCACACAGATATTGCCTGTTTTATTAACAAGCATTTTTAATAAAGTATATTGAGCAACGTTTGTATCCTGAAACTCATCGACCAGAACATGTTTAAATTGCTTTTTATATTTTTGAAGAATTTTGTTGTTACTTTGAAAAAGTTCGATTGGCTTCAGCAGCAAATCTTCAAAATCCATTGCATTGTTTATAATAAGTCTTTTTTGATATTCTTCAAATACAGTTGCGATCTTTTTATCGGAAGTAGATTTGGCATGTTCTTCTCTAAATTCTTCAGGGGTAATCATATGATTTTTCATAACACCGATTTTATGCCTGATGGCTTTAGATGTTACATCATTAATATCAATATTTAAATTAGTAAGTATGTTTTGCACTAATGAAACCGAATCTTCCGTATCATAAATAGAGAAATTCTTTTTGTAATTTATATATTCAGCTTCAGTGCGAAGAATTCTTGCAAAAATAGAATGAAATGTACCCATCCAAAGAGAATTTGCTTTAGCACCGATTAATTCTCTTATCCTTTCTTTCATTTCATTGGCAGCTTTATTTGTAAAAGTTAAAGCTAAAATGTTTTCCGGTTTAGCTCCTTTGCTAATTTGATATGCAATTTTATAAGTTAAAACTCTTGTTTTACCGGAACCGGCTCCAGCCACTATCATTGACGGTCCGTTAATACATTCAACTGCTTCTTTTTGGACTTCGTTAAGGGATTTTAGGTTCATTTTCTATACTTTTATTTTTTGAAAGTGCAAATATAAAGATTTATAAAACGAATAAAAAGTGAAGAAATGAGTATATTTTATGATTTCCGGTTTTATTTGGGCTCACAGGATTACTTGGTGGTAAAAGTTTATTAAGCAAAATATTGAATAATTCTGAAGAAGAAGAATATTTATATGAATCTATAATTTCTATTTGTAGTTATTTGTTCTTATAAAACAATACGATTTAACGGCAGGTTAACCGCCGAGAACGCTAAGGGTTCGCAGAGTAAACACAAGAGATTGTTAAGTTAGTTAGAGAAGGAAAAAATGAAGGAGAGAATGGAAAACTTAAAAGAATTAGTCGAGTTATTGTTACCCCACCACGAATTTAATGAAAAAATCAGATTCCGGATTCTGTGAAAAAGTATTTTTATTGTTGTGTGATTTTCATTGAAGCACAATAGATTTTAACATCACAAAATTCAACTGCTTCCGTCTTCGTACACTACGCCGGACAGGTCGCAGTTGTGTGTGTTTTTTTTAATTCACAACCCCGAACTTCGTTCGAGGCTATTATAAATTCGACTGCTATCGCAGTCGCTGAGGAACACATCGTGCAGTATTTTACAAAGCAAAAGCAAAGCAATTTTAGCAAGTGCGAAGCACTTAAATTTATAATAGCTGTGGACGAAGTCCATAGAAAACAAGTAAAAAAAACCGAACTACGGAGTAGTTCAATTACACATCTCATTTACATTCAATATTTACACGACAATTGAAAAATGGAAGAGGATTTCTCCCTCTGGTTGCAATGATAAATTGTTTTAATGCCTTATTCTGCTTTTATATTTTCTACTAACCTAACTTAACATTATCTTTTGCCACCTAAATATCCTCTGATCCTGTTATAATTTTATCGACTAAATAAT
>DRJC01000114.1 GCA_011052365.1 Ignavibacteria bacterium | reverse complement strand
ACTTAAAGCGACACCGATCAGTCCTGTTCCGCCTATTATAGCAATTTTCATTATTATTAAATTCTTTTTTTTATAGCAATTAAAAAATCTAATTGAATATATTATTAGTAATGTGTAATTTCAATAAAATTTATTAAAAGAATAATAAACTCGGTTGTATAAATTATAACTATCGGAGTAAAAGATGGGTCTGTTTAATTCAAAAGAGATTAAAAAATTAAAAAATGAAAACGAAGAACTTAAGACAAAGTTCCACTTTATGTATGAAAAAGAAAAACAGGCAGAAAATCTTAAAAAAACATTAATAATTCTAAAAAAGGAAATCTCTGAGACCAATACATCCAAAAACGAAATAAAAGACAGCTTAGGTGAATTAAAACTCAAGCTAACAGAAAAGGTAAGTGAAGTTGAACAGATAAACAAACTGGTTCTTGAGCTTGAAAAGAAAAAAATTGAGTTAAATGAAACAGTCAATTTTTATGGCGATGAAATTAAGAATGTTTCAAATATTTTAGGGAAAAATTTCGACAACACTGATTTAGATTTATCCTCAATTGAAAATGCAAATACAGCGGATGAAATAGAATTATTTATAACTAACCTTAAAAATAGTTTGATAAACTTAAAAGATGATGAAATAAAATTCAATAAAGTAATTGAACTAAAAAATTTAGAAATAAAGGATTTAGAAAACAAATCCCAAAGACTTATTGAAGAACAAAATAATATTGTAAAACAAATTGAAGAAAAGAAGGTTCAATTAAAAGAAGAACAACAAAAAATTGAAGAAGAAATTTCGGAAACCAAAAGCCGGCTGAATGATTTACAGACTTCCGAAAGCGAACTAAAAATTAAAGAACAGAATTTATCAAGTAGTTATGATGAGCTAAAGAATAAGAAGGATGAGCTAGATGCTCTGTTAGTAGAACTTGAAACCGAAGTAATAAACAAAAGGGAACTAAAGGATTCTCTTCACTTAAAGTCTTTAAGCCTTGAAGAACAAATAATAAGACAGGACGATAAACTAAATGAAACGTTGGAAATAAATAAGAGCCTGGAAGAAAAAAAGATTAAGAGTGAAAAAAAGATATATGAAATTGACCAATCCTTAGAAATAAAAGCAAAAAAACTTACATCAATTAATACAGAAATTCTACATCAGGAACAGAAATTTAATAAAGTAAAACTTGAGATTGATAAGTTAATAAGTGAAAAAGAAAATATTGAAGCTGATCTTACAGAAAAGAATAATTCTTTAAGAAGTTATAACTCAAAAGTTGAAAAAATAAAAGAACTTTGTTCGTTGCTTGAAATGAGAAGAGGGGAAATTGAAAAAGGTAATTTAGCTTTGGAAAACCGGTTTACCACTATGTTTCAAAGGTATAATTCCGAACTGAATAAAATAAACAAAAAGAGAAATCTTTTAGAGAAAATAGTCCTTTCAAAAGAGAAAGAAGTTGAGGCAAGGGATCAAGAACTTTTTGAAAAAATAGCTTCGCTGGAAGAAAGTGAAAGTGTCCTTAATATGAGGCAGATTGAAGTTGAATCATTAGAAAAATACATAGAGACTTTAAAAGAGAAGAAAGATTATTTATCGAATGAAATTATTGTCACAAAAAATGAATTTGATAAACACAGAAAACATAAAGAAGTATTAAAAAATGAAGTTCAGCTTCTTATAAGTAATAAAGACAATATCGACAGGGATTTGCAAAATTTGGTCGATGTTATGGTTTCAAGTTATAACCGTTCTGATGAGAGGAAAAAAGAAATTGAAAAAGATATTAAGTTTTACGACGAACAGCTTGATACTTACAAAGAAAAGATAAATGAATCGATGAATGAATTGCTTGAGATACAGTCATCCGTTAGCGGATTAAAACTTGAATACGAAGAATTCCGGAACGGAATTTCAAAATTGGTTAAAACAAAGAAAAAACTTCACGACGACATTTCCAAATATCAGAATGTAGTTCAAAGATATCAGAACATAAAGGAAAAACTTAAAATTGAAAAAGCTATAGCCAAAAACAGGGCAATGCCAGGTCCCGGTCCTTTTAAAGGAAATGAAACAACTTCAAATATTTCCTTAGATAAAGAAGCAGAGAAAGGTAGGGGATCGAAATTATTTAAGATTTAATTTTTATTAAATCGTTTCTCTTTTTTTTACCTGTTTTTAATTAAAGAACTCCTTTCCAAGAATTATAATCTGAAATTTTTTATTTTTAGAATGTCAATTACAGTAATCAAAATCAATCAATTTATCCGAATGCAAGTTAACTGCTCGTTGAAAAGCAAAAGAAACAGACGTAAAATATTAGATTATAATGAACCCTAAAACAATCCTAAAAAATATATTTGGTTACAATGAATTCCGTCCCCTGCAAGAAGACATTATTGATAGTATTCTTAAGAAGGATGATTCACTAATAATAATGCCTACCGGCGGTGGAAAATCTCTCTGCTTTCAAATACCGGCGTTAATGTTTGAAGGACTGACCATTGTCATTTCTCCTTTGATTTCTTTGATGAAGGACCAAGTTCAGCAGCTTACCGAGCTTGGCGTTGATGCTGTTTTTCTAAACAGTTCCCTCTCTACGAAAGATTATAGATTTAACGAAGAACTGATACAAAAAAATAAAGTGAAATTATTGTACGTTGCACCGGAAACACTTGCAATGGAAAAAACTCTCAACTTGCTTTCTTCAATTAAAGTTGATTGCCTAACAGTTGATGAAGCTCACTGTATTTCAGAATGGGGACACGACTTTCGTCCCGACTATAGACAGATTGCAGACATCCGGTTAAAATTTAAAGATGCTGTAACAGTTGCTTTTACTGCTACTGCAACTCCACAAGTTCAAGATGATATTATTAAAAATCTAAGATTAAAAAATTCAAAAAAGTTTGTCGCAAGTTTTAATCGCCAAAATTTATATTTACAAATTACTCCAAAGAGTGATCCGCTTTTTCAAACAATTAATTTTTTAGAAAAGTATCCGGATCAATCCGGAATAATTTATTGTTTTTCCCGTAAACAAGTTGATGAACTTTACGCAGAACTTCACTACAGAAAATATTCGGTTCGCCCTTACCACGCAGGTCTTTCGGATGCAGAGAGAAAAAAACACCAAGAAGAATTTATTAAAGACGATGTACAAATTATTGTTGCTACAATCGCTTTTGGAATGGGAATAAATAAACCAAATGTCAGGTTTGTAATTCATTACGATCTGCCGAAGAACATTGAATCATATTACCAGGAAATTGGGCGAGCAGGCAGAGATGGTTTAAGAGCACATAGTTTACTGCTTCTTGGTTATGGTGATATTAGTAAAATAAATTATTTCATCGATCAGAAAGAGGATAAAGAAAGGCGAATTGCAAAAATGCACCTCGATGCATTAATCAGATATGCTGAGTCATATAGCTGCCGGCGTATTCCTCTATTAAATTATTTCGGTGAAAAGTATGCACAAGAAAATTGCGGAATGTGTGATAACTGCAATAAAGAAGAAAAAGATTTAGTTGATGTTACAACCGAAGCACAGAAATTTCTTTCGTGTATGAAAAGAACGGGTGAGATATTCGGTGCCTTACATATTGTTGATGTTCTACGCGGTTCAAGATCTCAGAAAGTAATTAATAAAAATCATCACATGCTTTCAACTTACGGAATTGGGAATGATATCAGCAAAGAGCAATGGTTACATTTATCACGCCAATTTTTACAGAGAAATATAATTGAAAAAGATTATGAATTTGGAAGTTTAAAACTTACCGGGCTTGGTAACGACGTGCTGAAGGGAAACTATAAAGTTAAAGGAAAGTTAGCCACAGAAGAAGTTAACTATAAAGTTCAGAAAGAAACATCACTGGATTATGACAAAAATTTATTTGAATTATTAAGATCAAAACGAAAAGAAATTGCCGATAAAAGTAATGTTCCGCCTTATGTGATTTTCCCCGATAAAACTTTAATTGAAATGGCGGCATACTTTCCGCAAACGGAAATTTATTTAAGTTCAATCCACGGAGTAGGCACACAAAAATTAAAAAAGTATGGGGAAATATTTCTCAGTGTAATTACAAAATATTGCCAAACTAATAACATAACGGAAAAGTTGCCGGTTAGACATAGAATGGAAAAAAGAACAACCATAAAACGAGGGCGATCTTTTGAGATTGGCGAAGCATATAAACAGTGTAAATCATTTGAAGAACTTATTAGTAGGTTTAATATAAAACGCAATACGCTTGTTGGTCATTTAACAACGTACGTCCGTGAGGGCAATAAAATCAATACCGATATGTTGTTTAAGTTGGTTGAAACAAATGAAGAAAAACAAAAAGAGGTTTTTAAAGCCTTTGAAAAATTGGAAACAGATTATCTAAAACCTGTATTTGATGAATTAAAAGAAACGGTTACTTATGATGATCTACGGGTTTTGCGTATATGTTATATAAATGATTTACTTTAAGCAAAAGGGAGAGATGCCATCTCTTTGTTACTAATCTTTTTGCGTGTGGCGGGTAAGTAATTTACTTTGAATTAAAATATTTTAATGAAAGATTAAAATTGCTTATTTTAAAATGTCTATAACATTTATAGAGTTCAATCATTTCTTTTTGTTGCAGCAAAACAATTATGAAAAATAAACTCATCCTTAAATATTTCCATAAAGTAAAAAACACTAATAAAGAAGTATCAAAATTTATTGAAGAAAACCCACCACAAAATGAATTAACCACAACCCGTCTTGGTCGTTACCATGTAGATATTAAAAAATATTT
>DRJC01000113.1 GCA_011052365.1 Ignavibacteria bacterium | reverse complement strand
TATAAATATTAACAAAATGAATTTTAAAATATAAAGATGAAAACATCGGTAATAATTTCTTTCTATCAAAATATTGAATATCTAAAATTGGTCTTAGCCGGTTTTGAAAGACAAACCGAAAGAGATTTTGAAATAATAATTGCCGACGACGGTTCGGATTCATCTGTCATAAATCAAATAGAAGAATTATCAAGAGTAGTATCTTTCCCTGTTTTGCATATCTGGCAGGAAGACAAGGGATTTAGAAAAAACAAAATTTTAAATAGAGCAATTGAGTCTTCAAATTCTGATTATTTAATTTTTGTTGACGGTGACTGTGTGCCTCACTCTAAATTTGTTGAAGAACATTTAAAAAGCAGTAAAAAGAAAATATGTTTAACAGGCAGAAGGGTAAACCTCTCGCAAAAATTTACCGGTAAACTGTCTGTTGAAAAAGTTACCAACGGATTTTTAGATAAGAATATTTTATCTATGATAATAGACGGCTTGTTCGGTAAATCCAATTATGTTGAAAAAGGATTTTATGTTAAAAGTAATTTCTTAAGAAAATTTTTTAATAAGAAAAAGAGAGGTTTATTGGGGTGTAACTTTTCTTTGTTCAAAGAAGACCTGCTTTCAATTAATGGCTTCGATGAAAGATACGAAGCACCTTCCATCGGCGAAGATTCGGATGTTCAATTCAGGCTGGAATTAAACGGGGTAAAAACAAAGTCATTAAATAATATTGCTGTTCAGTACCATCTCTATCACAAACTTCAACCACGCCTTCAAAAAAACCTTGACCTGTTTAACAAAAGTAAATCGGAACAAACCGCCTTTACAAAATTCGGAATAAAAGGATAAAATATATTTGCTTCTTTTTATACAAAACTTTACTTTTAAAGTTATAATTTTAATACATACTAAATAAATAAGGATAATAGTGTTAGATAACTTAGATATTAAGATATTGAAGATTCTTCAAAAAGAGGGAAGAGCAAAAAGAAATCTGCTTGCCGAAAAAGTAGGGCTTTCACTTCCCTCTGTAAGCGAGAGGTTAAACAAACTTGAAGAAAAGGGAATAATAGAAGGATACTACGCTAAGTTAAACCGGATAGCATTTGGTTATGATTTAATGGCTTTTATTTTTGTAACGATGGATTCATCAAAACATTATAATACATTAATAACACACGTAGAAAAAATTCCACAGATAATAGAATGTCATTCTGTCTTGGGTGAGGGTTCACACATATTAAAAGTTATTGCAAAGAATACGGAATCATTGGAAAAATTACTTGCAGAAATTCAATCCTGGGCAGGTGTTGTTTCAACAAAAACAACATTTGTTCTCTCTACAATAAAAGAAACAACGCAATTAGATATTTAAATAATTAATAAATAGAAGAGGTAAACAAATGGGAAAAAAAGTCACACAAGTTGATAAGATATTAAGTTTCGTAAAAACAAATAATATAAAATTCATCGATATGAAATTCATGGATTTTCCGGGTCAGTGGCAGCACTTTTCAATACCTGCAAATCAATTGAATAAAAACACTTTTTCCGACGGCTTGGGATTTGACGGTTCTTCAATTAGGGGTTGGAAAAACATAAATGAAAGTGATATGCTAATTATGCCTGACGCCAATACAATGTTTGTGGACCCATTTATAGAAGCACCTACCATTAGTTTAATTTGTGATGTTTATGAACCTGCAACAAAGGAGAGATATTCGAGGTGTCCGAGAAATATAGTTATTAAAGCAGGGGAATATCTTAAATCTACAGGGATTGCAGATACTGCTTATTTTGGGCCTGAAGCGGAATTTTTTGTTTTTGATGATGTTCGATTCGATTCGGTAGCAAACGGTTGTTTTTATGAAGTTGACTCGGTTGAAGGCAGATGGAACAGCGGGACAGACGAAGGTCCGAATTTGGGACATAAACCACGATACAAAGAGGGTTATTTTCCCGTTCCCCCAACAGATTCATTAAATGATTTAAGAAACGAAATGGTGATGAATTTAATTGATGCCGGAATTGAAGTGGAAGCTCAGCATCACGAAGTTGCAAGCGGCGGACAGTGTGAAATCGATTTAAAGTTTGAGCCTTTATTAAAAGCCGCAGATCAATTATTAATGTTTAAATACATTGTAAAGAATACTGCAAAAAAGCACAACAAAACGGCAACGTATATGCCCAAACCGATAATGGGAGATAACGGAAGCGGAATGCACGTACATACCAGTTTTTGGAAAAAAGGGAAGCCATTATTTGCCGGTACAGGTTATGCCGGGTTAAGTGAAATGGGATTGTATTTTATCGGTGGTATATTAAAGCATGCACCTTCTTTATTAGCATTTACAAACCCCACTACAAATTCGTATAAAAGATTAGTCCCGGGATTTGAAGCACCTGTTAACTTAGCATACTCACAAAGGAATAGAAGTGCTTCTGTAAGAATACCAATGTACTCGGCAAATCCAAAATCAAAAAGAATTGAATTTAGGTGCCCGGATCCATCGTGTAATCCTTACCTTGCTTTTTCAGCAATGATGATGGCAGGACTTGATGGAATTATGAACAGAATAGACCCCGGTGACCCATTGGAAAAAGATATATATGATATGGCTCCGGAAGAACTGCAGGATGTTCCGTCAACACCCGCAACTTTGGCAGAAGCTTTAACTGCTCTATCCGATGATCACGAATATTTGTTAAAAGGTGATGTCTTTACAGAGGATGTAATTAAGACCTGGATTGATTATAAAACAGATAAAGAAATAAAACCGATGGCGCTGCAACCGCATCCTTATGAATTTGCACTTTATTACGATGTTTAAAATAGGCTGACTGAATCTTATTTTTAACCGCAACTTTTCCCGAGGAAATTACTTTGTGATAAGTTGCGGTTATTTAATATACAAGTAAAACGACGGTTCATTTTACAAATTTACCTGAAATCCAAACACAATAGTTCTCCTTCCAAAATAACTATCTATATTATATCTCTGTGAATAATCTCTATCGTAGCTATATCCGAAAATATTATTAATGTTAAGGATATTTAACCCTTCAACATAAAACACAGTAAAGTAATTGTTAAATAGTTGTGTTAAATAAGTAAGGCGCAAATCGAGTCTCCGGTAAGTTGGATAACGATCGGTGTTTTTTAATCCGTATACAGGTTGATATATTTTTTGATTTTTATGATAAATGGAACCGGCAACCGGCGTAAATGGTCGTCCTGTTGCAAGTTTAAAATTTATGCCTATTTGCCACTTTGCCGAAAAATTATATTTTGCAACGATTGATAAATTATTGGTAATATCGAAGTCACTGTTTGTTAAATTTTTATAGTCCATCCACTTTCTTTTCGTGTTTATAAACCCGTAAGAAATCCAGCCGTTTAATCCGAATGGGAAACTTCC
>DRJC01000112.1 GCA_011052365.1 Ignavibacteria bacterium | reverse complement strand
TCCCCATTAACGGTAGCTGCTTCGGCAGTTACAGGTGTAATAACAGATCCCAGGGATTTTATTTAGAATACGCAATAAAATATTTTTAACAAAAAAATAAGAGAATTAATGGAAAAAAGAATTAACGGAAAAGCATTTGTACTCGGAGATAATATTGACACAGATCAAATGATACCTGCCGAGCATCTCGTTTATAGTTTAACGGATAATGAAGAATCGAAAAAATATGGGCATTATGCTTTTTCAAGTGTACCATTGGAAAAATCGGGTTTGCCGAACGGCGGTATCCCCTTTATTGAGGGGGACAATTACAAATCCCAATATAATATTGTTATTGCCGGAGACAATTTCGGTTGCGGTTCTTCACGCGAACACGCCCCGTTTGCTCTTCAAAAAGCAGGGGTAAAAATTGTAGTTGCAGAATCATACGCAAGAATATTTTACCGTAATTCTGTAGACGGCGGATTCTTAGTCCCCATAGTAACTGCAAGAAAAATAAACAAAGAAATATCTACAAACGATAATTTAGAAATAGACTTGGAAACTCACACATTAAAAAATATAACTACCGGTAAACAATATAAATTAGAAGCTTTAGGAAACGTGCTTCCCATTGTGGAAGCAGGTGGACTATTTGAGTATGCAAGAAAAACAGGAATGATAACAATATGAAAAAAATAGAAGTATTCGATACAACTTTAAGAGACGGTACACAAGGTGAGGGAATAAATCTTTCTTTAAGAGATAAATTAGCAATAACAGAAAGATTAGATGATTTTGGTATTGATATTATTGAAGGAGGTTGGCCTGGAAGCAATCCTAAAGATGAGGAATATTTTTTACAAGTAAAAAAAATAAACTTAAAAAATTCACGTATTTGTGCTTTTGGTTCAACGGCAAGATTTCCAAACAAAATTTCATCGGATAATAATTTAAATAAATTGTTACTCGCCGAAACACCTTGTATTTCAATCTTTGGAAAGTCCTGGCGTTTTCATTCTGAAAAGAGCCTTGGTTTAACCGATGAAGAGAATGAATTATTGATATACAAATCCGTTGAGTTTTTGCGTGAAGGCGGAAGGGAAATAATTTTTGATGCCGAGCATTTTTTTGACGGGTTTAAAGATGACCCGGATTTTGCAATAAGAATGATAAAAGCCGCCGAAACTGCAGGAGCAAGTACCATAGTGTTGTGTGATACTAACGGAGGCTCAACCCCTACGGAAGTAATGAATATTATGAGCAATGTTATAGATAAAATTAATATTAACATAGGCATTCATGCCCACAATGATGGTGAATTAGGAGTCGCTAATTCACTCAGTGCAATAGAGAAAGGTGCCGTGCAGGTACAGGGAACAATAAACGGAATTGGCGAACGATGCGGTAACGCTAATCTTTGCAGTATTATCCCAAATTTATTAATTAAAATGAAGAAAGAAACGCATCACAAATATGATTTAAGTAAACTTACTTCATTATCGAACTTTGTGTTTGAGGTAATGAATTTAGCTCCGAATACGAGGGCGGCATTTACAGGAAAATCTGCTTTTGCTCATAAGGGCGGTATACATGTAAGCTCCGTATTAAAAGATAGTAAGATGTACGAACATATATCTCCAACAACAGTCGGTAATATTCAACGTGTAATAATTTCTGATTTATCCGGTCAAAGTAACATCCGTTACAAAGCAAAGGAGTTGGGTATTGATTTGAGCGGTAAAAAAGAATTCAGTAAAAAGTTTGTACAGAACATTAAATATTTAGAATACGAAGGATTTCAATTCGATGGAGCAGAAGCTTCTTTTGAACTGCTTTTAAGAACCGAACTCAAAGGATATAAACCGTTTTTTAAAGTTGATTATGCAAGTGTTAAGAATTCCTTTGACGAAAAAGGTCTCAATTACTCCGAAGCCGTTTTAAAGGTAAACGTTTCAGGTCAGGTAGAACATACTGCATCCGACGGGGCAGGACCCGTAAATGCCCTTGATAATGCACTTAGAAAAGCATTAAGTAAGTTTTATCCTGAAATATCAAATATAAAATTAGTTGACTATAAAGTTAGAGTATTAGGCAACAAAGACGGTACAAAAGCAAAGGTTCGTGTACTTGTAGAATCAAGCGACGGAGAAGAAAATTGGTCAACCGTCGGTTTATCTGAAAACATCATCCTTGCCAGTCTACAAGCTTTAAGTGACAGCATTAACTACAGGTTGTTCGTATTAAAAGAACAAGTAGGGCAAGAAGCTGTATGTGTGTAGAATTATTAAATTTTTTGGTTATATTCTAATTATTAGATGCTTTACTTAAATCAACCTATATTTAGAATAGAGCCAATTTTTTAAAATATCGATATATAAAATTAAAGAGTAGATAAATGAAACAAAGTTTTTATGGAACAAATATATTCGACTCCGAAAAAGATAGTTGTGCTATTATTGCACGGGTAAGAAAAGATGGAGTTGCAACACACGGCAATCTTAAAAGAACTCTTTCTTCTTTAGAGCATATGGGACACAGAACCGGTGAAGTGAAATTGGAAGGTGACGGAGCAGGCATTCAAACGGATATACCAAGGCATATTTGGATGGACAGGCTGCAAACAAAGGGGTTAAATTCACGAATTGTTTTTCAGCCTGACTTTACGGTTGCTCATTTTATGATAAGGCAATCACATAAATATAATATTGAAGACACGATTAAAGCCATTAAAAAAATCGTTTCTAAATATGGGTTTAACACAATATATTCTGATTTATTACCTGTTAGAAAAGAAGCGCTTGGTGAAAAAGCAAGCAAATCAAAAATGATTGTTTGGGCTTTTGCAATGGTACCAATCGGAAGATTTTCCGTAACCTACAAAGATTACCATTTGGCTCATTTAGCAATAGAATCAGAGCTGCCGCAGGTACACGTTGTTTCTTTCAGTTGCAATAGCGTAATTTATAAAGTGAGGGGTGATGTAAAAACATTAATCAATTTTTACCTTGATCTTAAAAACCCCAAATATAAATCTGCAATATCCTTAGCTCATGGAAGGTATTCTACCAATACAAATTCCAAACCGGAACGTGCTCAAATGTTTTCTACATTAGGACACAATGGTGAAATAAATACTATTATTAGGTTACGAAATGAATCTAAAATGATAGGAATTTTACCGGCTGATAAGGGATCCGACAGTCAAGATTTAGACCGGCTAATAGAAGGATTAATGTTTTTTTACAATCTTTCTTTGATGGAAGCGATGGAAATAGTATTCCCCCCAATATGGTCTGAAATTCAGGGATATCCAAAAGATAAACGCGAGGTCTATACTTTTTACAAAAGAATGTTTGGTATGATTGCTCAAGGACCTGCTGCAATTATTGCCCGGCAGGGTGACGAAATTGTTTTTTCAGTTGATGCATTTGGTTTAAGACCTCTTTGGTACGGCGAAACCGATAAAGAGTTTTTTGCATCTTCGGAAAAAGGAGTTATAGATTTGGAAATGATGCACTCGGATCCCATACCTTTAGCTCCGGGTGAGAAGCGGGGGTTTTTATTAAGGAGACCGATAACTCAAATGGACGGTGCCAATACTTTAATTTTAAATGGAGAAACTCAAGTTTTTGATTATCCTTCTATGCAAGAACAAGTTATAAAAGAATTCATAAATAGAAAACACGTTGTACTTGATACCATAAAGATTAAGAATGCAACGGAAATAAAATATATTACCACTCCGCTTCAATCGTTTGATTTAAAATTAATGCGTTATTACGGCTGGTATAGGGAGGATATTGAATTCATCAATTCTATCTCAACAAACGGTAAAGATTTAATCGGGTCTACAGGATATGACGGCGCTTTGGCTGCATTAAGAGAAGGGATTGTGAACATACCGGAATATTTCAAAGAAATTGTGGCTGTTGTAACTAATCCTTCAATAGACAGGGAAAGAGAGAATTTACATTTTTCTCTAAAAACATTTTTAGGCGCTCGCCCGGGATTAAAATCAGATGAGATATTTCAGCAATTAGAATTAGAACATCCGTTATTATTATCGATAGATATTCAAGACCTACCGGAGTTAAAATCGAAAGTAAATAACAATGCAAAATTACCGGAAATATTTAAGATATCGTTGGAAGGAAAAAAGGCTGATATTAATCAAAACATAAATTCTATTATAGATGTTGTAGCGGGCATAACGGAAAACAATGATTCATCGATAATAATTTTTACAGATTTATTTAAATCCAATGAAACCAATTATGTTGATCCGTTTATTACCATCGGAAAAGTACACCAATATTTAGTAAATAATAGGGATAAAAATTCTAAAAACCTTCGAAGAAAAACCAGCTTAATTCTTCAATCCGGGCAGGTTAGAAATGTTCACGACATTTGTATTGCTTTGGGATTAGGCTGCGATGCAATTGTTCCTTTTATGATATGGAACTACTTAGCCGATAAATACAAAGTTAAAAAAGAATTCGAGATAGCAGTTAAAAACACCGTTAACGTACTGAAAGTAGGAATAGAAAAAGTTATTTCAACAATGGGGATACACAATATTAGCGGTTACGGTGCTTTGTTTGCATCTATCGGGTTAAGTAAAAAGATTGCAAAAGATATAGGAATAACATCCGTACTAAGTGAAGCACCTGCTTTAAACTATGAGAAATTGAACAACATTTATAAATTAAGAAAAGATGCACTGTTTATTAAATCTTCAAAACTTTCAGCTGATAACAGGTTGTACATTAAAATTTGGAAAGCTTTGGGTAATTTAGCTAAAAAGGAAAATGATTATAAAACTTTTGAAGACAGATATAATAAATTAATTTCAAAGCAGCCCTATACTCTTAAACATATTATAAAATTTAAAGACGGAAAAAAAAGGTCGGATAATTGTGATATAACTTCGGATAATTTTAGTGCACCATTTTATATTTCGGCAATGTCTTTCGGTTCCCAAGGAGAAATTTCCTATAAAGCTTTTGCTGAAAGTGCGTACAAATCTAATATTTTGTGTATGAATGGTGAAGGCGGTGAACTACCTGAATTATTGGGGAAATATTACCACAATAGAGGACAACAAGTTGCTTCGGGACGCTTCGGTGTGAACTCCAAGTTGTTAAACTCTACAAAATATATAGAAATTAAAATCGGTCAAGGGGCGAAACCAGGTGAAGGCGGTCTGCTACCGGGGTTTAAAGTAACAAAAAAAATAGCGGATTCCAGGCACACTACGCCTGGAATAGATCTTATATCCCCGTCAAATAATCACGATATTTATTCTATTGAAGATTTAGCCCAACTTATTGAAGAACTAAAAATCATTAATACCGATGCCAAGATAAGTGTAAAAATTCCTGCAATACCAAATATAGGTGCAATTGTGAGCGGTATTGCCAAAGCGCAGGCGGATATTATATGTATCTCAGGATGTGACGGCGGAACAGGGGCAGCGAGAGTGCACGCATTAAGGTATGTAGGATTTCCTGTAGAATTAGCAATGTTTGAAGCCCACGAATCCCTACTTCATTCCGAGCTTAGAAACGAAGTACAATTATGGGCTGACGGTGGTGTTAAATCAACTGACGACATATTAAAATTAATGGCTCTTGGTGCCGATAGAGTGGGGTTCGGTACATTGGCAATGGTTGCTGTTGGCTGTACAATTTGCCGTGATTGTCACACAGGTACATGTCACGTTGGTATTACAGCTCATTACCCAAACAAGGATTTAGCTTTTGCTAATGGAGTAAAGGAATATGAACCCAGAATATTAAGCGAATCCGTTGAAAGATTGGTCAATCTTTTTGAACAAATGAAAGGAAGTTTAAAAGAAAAAGGACAACAATTGGGTTTGAAAACTTTAAATGAGTTAATCGGGAAACGACATTTTCTTATGCAATCGGATAAAAAAGAAAGCATAAATATTTCCGTACTATTTTCCGAATCGGATATAAATTATTTACAGAAAAAACATAGAGATAAAAAAGCAATTATAAACAGACCCAAGACCTCATTAGAAAGAATAATCAGCAAAAAAATTAAAACTCAGATTGATAAGAATATTACTCTAATTGATTATGAAGATGATCTTGTAGGAAATATGGACAGGGCATTAGGTACAGCCACATCGGGTGAATTGGCAAAATTAGAACTAAGCGGGAATAAATATACAGGTAAAGTAGAATATAATTTCGGAGGTACAAATGTTCCCGGTAATGGTTTAGCAGCTTTTATGAGCAGCAATTTAACTATAAGAGTTAAAGGCGGCGGACAAGATGGTTTGGCAAAAAGTGCATCGGGAGGTAAGTTGGTAATATTAAAAGGTTATAATCACGATGGTTTATTAGTTGATGGGTCTGTGGGTAAATGTTTTGCATACGGTGCTCAAGCCGGTAAATTTTTTGTACAAGGTAATGCAGACTCGCGTGCTTGCATTAGGCTTTCAGGTGCAGATGTTGTGTTTGGAGCAAGAATAAAACAACGGGTAAATGATAAATTATCTAATTTAGCAATTAGTGCAAATTTAAAAGGATTTGCTTTTGAATATATGACGGGAGGTAAGGTAGTAATTCTTGGAGACCCCGGACCCTGGATTTGTTCAGGTATGACAGGGGGAAAAATATATTTTTATATTGATAGGGATATGGGATTTAGTATTGACAGTTTAAAACTACGTCTATCAGATGCAGCCAAAATAGATTTTTCCAAAGTAAGCCGTGAAGATATATTTAATATAAAAGAATTGTTAAAAGAATATGCAGATGAATTAAACAAGACCGGTCAACAAGATCAAATAGTGGAAGCCGACAATATATTAAAACTTTTAAGTGAAATAAAACATTCTTTTGTTACGGCACAATATTCAGGAAATAATGAGACTAAACATTCTTCATTAAATGCACTAAAAAAAGTTTTTGCATAAATATTTT
>DRJC01000111.1 GCA_011052365.1 Ignavibacteria bacterium | reverse complement strand
ATATCAATTCCACCGATTTCGATATTGCGGATATTTGTAAAGTCGTTAACCATTCCTATTATATCAACGGGTTTAAGTTTATCAATAGCTCCTAAATTTATAAAAAAGCGAGTGAACCCTTCGGAGGCACTTTTTATTGTTACTCTTTTTTGATTTCCTCTTTTCTCCTGTTTGTCGGGCGTTGATAAGTCGGGAGTGTTTTTGTAGTAGTCAAGAAATCTGTTAAACTCAACGGATATGAATTTTTTAATCAACTCTTCCCTGTCAAGACACTCAAGTTTATGCATAATAGCCGGAAAGAAAGCATCAATTTTTTCATTATCCACTTCAACTTTTTCCATTTTGTCAACTAAATGGAAGAGCTGTTTTTCACAAATATCTTTACCGAGCGGGACAGATTTGTTATCGAATTTTTTATTGATATGTTTTTCAATTATTTGGAGTTTATATTTTTCCTTTAGATTGGCAATTATAATTGAAGTACCGCTTCGTCCTGCTCTTCCGGTCCTTCCGCTTCTGTGAGTGTAAATTTCCAAATCATCCGGCAAGTTATAATTGATAATGTGAGTTAGATTATCAACGTCAAGTCCGCGTGCTGCTACATCGGTGGCAACAAGTAGTTTTACGTGTTTAATACGGAACTTTCCCATCACCTTATCTCTTAGTTGCTGAGATAAATCCCCGTGAAGCGAATCCGCATTATATCCGTCCTGAATTAATCGTTCGGCAACGTCCTGAGTTTCTCTCCTGGTCCGGCAAAAGATTATTCCATAAACCTCAGGATAATAATCCACAATTCTTTTTAGTGCCAAGTATCTATCGCGTGCGTGTACCACATAACTTACATGGTTAACATTATCAGCACCAACATTTTTTTTGCCGATAGTAATTTCAACCGGGTTTTTCATAAACCGGTTAGCCATTTTGCGAACTCCATCCGGCATAGTAGCAGAGAAAAGCAAAGTGTTTTTCTCTTGCGGAGTTTCCTTAAGAATTGCTTCAAGATCATCTCTGAAACCCATGTTAAGCATTTCGTCGGCTTCATCAAGTACAACTGTTTTTATCTTAGATATCTTTACTACTCTTCTTTTAATTAGGTCGAGAAGTCTACCCGGAGTTGCTGAAATAATATGCACACCTTTTTTAATAATGGTAATCTGTCTTTTAATATCTGCACCCCCGAACACAGCAGTTATCTTAACATCGGTGTCATACTTCGCATACGCATTCAAGTCATCCGATATCTGTATACAAAGTTCACGTGTAGGACAAAGTATTAGATGCTGAACTTGTTTAACGGACGGATTTGTTTTTTGAATTAGAGGCAGTCCGTAAGCAGCAGTTTTACCCGTACCGGTTTGTGCCAATGCAATTAAATCATCACATTCTTCTTGAATTAAATGAGGGATAACTTTTTCCTGAACGGGCATAGGATTTTTAAATCCTAAATCTTCGATAGCCCGGATATATTTATTTTCAATTCCAATATCTTCAAATGTCATTAGGTCTGTTCCTTAATAATAATAGTCTTTTAAAAAATAATTAGCCTTGTAAGTTACTTAATTATAAGTTAGTAAGCCGATTTATTTGGAACATAGATTTGTAAAAACGGCTCACAGGATAAAATGGTGGCAAAAGATAATTAAGCAAAATATTGAATAATTCTGAAGGAGAATAATATTTATATAAATCTATAATTTCTGTTTGTGGTGATTTATTCTTAATAACAATACAATTTAATGGCGGGTTAACCGCAGAGAACGCCGAGGATTCGCAGAGTAAATACAGGAGATTATTAAATCTATTTTCACTCCGTGTTCTTTGCGTATTCTCCGTTTCCTCCACGGTTAATTAATCTTTATTGAATGTAAAAGTCATTTACATTGTTTTCTACAAAGTTAACTAAACCTTATTTTTACCACCCAATAATCCTCTGACCCATTGCCGACAATAATATTTTTAAGAGTTAACGTTTATTATAATTCTACATTATATTGTTGCTTAATAAATTCTAAAATTTCATTCAAGAAAAATCCGGCATTATCAATTTGTTCTTTAGTCTCCTCTTTACTGGCGAAATAGAAGTCTTCGTAATCGCTGTCTAATCTCATTTCAAAAGCACCGGATAAAACTTCATTCATTTTTCCGGGAAGCAGCCCTAATTTAATAAAATGAAGATTGAACAAATGAGCGACGCCTTTATGAGTTTTACTATCGATTCCTTCTAATGCAAAAAGTACTCTTACAGAATGAAATATGACATAATAAGAGTTACCGAGAGAAGAATTCAACAACTTGTTATTGTAAGATTATTTTGCACTTTTAAGTTCTTCTTTGGCTTTTTCAAGTCTGTATTTGGCTAAGTTTATCTTTTGTTCATCCATATAAACTTATTCCTTCACGAATCACATTTTGATAAAACGGCAAAACATCTTTATACTTATTAAAGTTAGTAGCGTTAATAATTCGTAGTGAGAGCAATATCTCGTGTGATTCTAAAAATTCAGTAATAATTTTAACACGGGTTTATCTGTCTTTTCTTAAATCTCCGTCATTTACTAAAACAAATATATCAACATCCGATTCACCATGAAAATCTCCACGTGCATAAGAGCCAAAGAGAATAATCTTCAACACTTTTTCACCAAATACTTCTCTTATTCTTTTTTCTATTTCGGGTAAAAGAGAATTTAACTTTATATCATTCGTTAGTTTTGTATTCATAGAGTTCTTATATATCCATATAAGTTCGTCTTACTTCATTGTTGCCAATTATCTCTTCCGGTTCGCCGAATGCAGTAATTTTTCCTTGACTCATAAATCAACAAAAATCTGCAATTTCCAAAACAAATTTCATATTATGTTTGATAAGAAAAACAGTAATACTTTTATTTTGTACAAATAATTTAATTATATTTCTTATTGTTTTTACAGTATTCAGGTTTAGAAGGTGGAACAAAACAAGTTATCAAGTTACAATCTCTAAAGTGTTTAATAACAGTTATTGATTTTTGTATTATCTATTATTTCTCTTTGAATATATAATATATATACTCTATCTAAATTGGTTTTCGGATTTTACAATTACCTTCCTCTCTTTTTAAGCAATGCTGTCAACTTAAGACAGCACCAGACTTTAGTCTGGTGATCATTAGAAAGTTAAGCAATATCTAACTGCTTCAGCAGTTTTAAAAACCT
>DRJC01000110.1 GCA_011052365.1 Ignavibacteria bacterium | reverse complement strand
CAATTAGATTTTTTAATTGCTATAAAAAAAAGAATTTAATAATAATGAAAATTGCTATAATAGGCGGAACAGGACTGATCGGTGTCGCTTTAAGTAAAGAGCTAAAAAGCAGGGGGGATGAGATACTTTTAATTTCTCGTGATTTACATTCGGCAAAATCTAAAAATAAATTTGCAATAAAATATTTTAAGTGGGATTATAAAACACCCATTCAGCTTACAGAACAAATTAACAATTACAACACTGTTATTAATCTAACCGGTGCCCCTATTGGCGGCAGACGTTGGAGTAAATCTTATATGAAAAAAATAAGAAACAGCCGAATTGAAATTACACAATTGTTGGCGGAAGCCCTATGCGGTTGTGAAAATGTACCGCAGACTTTTATCTCCGCTTCTGCTGCGGGATTTTACGGTGATGCCGGTGATAAAATTCTAACTGAAGATTCACCACAAGGCAACGATTTTTTGGCAAACATCTGCGCCGAATGGGAAAATGCATCGTGTAATGTTTTAATAGAAAACATTCGTTTGGTTAATATCAGAACCGGGATTGTTTTAAGCAATGAAGGAGGAGCACTATCAAAAATGCTGCTTCCATATAAATCATTTTTGGGTGGTCCTTTAGGAAATGGTAACCAATGGTTTCCGTGGATACATATTAAAGATGAAGTAGATGCAATTATTTTTACGATTGATAATGATAAAATAAAAGGACCGGTAAACCTTACCGCACCCAATCCTGTTAAGATGAAAGAGCTTTCTAAATCACTCGGAAGAGCACTTAACAGACCTTCTTTTTTTAAAGTACCAAAATTTGCTCTAAGAATGGTTGCCGGTAAAATTGCCGGTAGTTTGGTTTCAAGTCAGAGAGCAGTACCAAAGAAATTATTGGATGAAGGTTACAAATTTAATTTTGCTGAAGTAGAGGATGCTCTTAAGGATTTGCTTAAATAAAAAGATTATTTATTCTTCTTTTCTTTTTCAACTCTTAATTTTCAAGTTGGTTATAGAACGCGAATGACGCGGATTAAACGGATATTCGCAGATTATTAATAATTGTAGCAACCAAATTACTCTAAAACAAAAAACCTTCGAAGTATTTTGTCTCCGAAGGTTTTAAAAAATAGAAATGATATTTTTTTAATACCTGTAATGTTCCGGTTTGTAAGGTCCTTCAACGGGAATTCCAAGATAGTCTGCTTGTTCATTAGTAAGCTTTGTTAATTTTACACCTATCTTTTCCAAATGCAATCTTGCTACTTCTTCATCAAGTTTTTTAGGCAGGCGAAAAACATCCACTTTGTAATCATTCTTCCAAAGTTCTATTTGTGCAAGTGTCTGGTTTGTGAATGAATTACTCATTACAAATGAAGGATGACCGGTTGCATTTCCCAGGTTAACAAGTCTTCCGTCCGATAATAAAATAATAGAATGTCCGTCCGGAAATACATATTGGTCAACTTGAGGTTTTATGTTTATGTGTTTAATTCCAGGATAATTTTTTAATTTATCAACTTGTATTTCATTATCAAAATGACCGATGTTGCAAACAATGGCTCCGTCTTTCATTTTTTCCATGTGATCAATTCTTATAATATCTTTATTGCCGGTAGTGGTAACAAATATATCTCCGAAGCTTAAAAATTCTTCAAGAGTTTTCACTTTATATCCTTCCATCGATGCCTGGAGTGCACAAATAGGGTCAATTTCAGTTACGTGAATACTTGCACCAAAACCTTGCAGAGATTTTGCAGAGCCTTTACCTACATCACCGTAACCGCAAATCACAACATTCTTGCCGGCAATCATTATGTCGGTGCCTCTTTTAATGCCGTCCGTAAGGGATTCCCTGCAACCGTAAAGATTATCAAATTTAGATTTTGTAACGGAATCATTAACATTTATTGCAGCAAATAACAATTTACCCGCTTCTTTCATTTGGTATAATCTATGAACACCCGTTGTTGTTTCTTCAGAAACTCCTTTAACTTTTTCAGCTATCCTGTGCCATTTGGTAGAATCATCTTTGTAAGCGGCATTTAATTTTTTAAATAATTCAATTTCATCTTCTGTTGTTTTTTCTTCGCTTAATAAAGTAGGATTGTTTTCCGCTTCGTAACCGAGGTGAATCATCAAAGTAGCATCGCCTCCGTCATCAACAATTATATCCGGACCGCCTCCGCCGGGAAAAGTTAATGCTTGTTCGGTACACCACCAATAATCTTCAAGTGTTTCACCCTTCCAGGCAAAAACCGGTACGCCTGTTTCTGCAATTGCAGCTGCTGCATGGTCTTGTGTAGAATAAATATTACAACTTGCCCAGCGAACATCGGCACCGAGTGTCTTTAACGTTTCAATTAATACAGCAGTCTGTATTGTCATGTGAAGAGACCCCATAATCTTAGCACCTTTCAGAGGTTTTTCTTCTCCGTATTTTTCTCTTAATGCCATTAAGCCCGGCATTTCTTTTTCTGCAAGTACAATTTCCTTTCTTCCCCAATCTGCCAACGATATATCTTTTACTTTGTATTTCATAAACTTCACATTTCCTTCAATTACTTCACTCATATTTATATGTCCTTTGATTATTTATATTTCTTAAATTTTGTTACCAAATCAAGCTGTTCCCATGAAAATTCATTTCTACCAAAATGTCCGTATGCTGCAGTTGGTTGATATATCGGAGCTCTTAATTTTAACCTTTTAATTATTTCTTTCGGTGTAAGGTCAACTTCTTGCATAATCATTTTTGAAATTTCAGTATCGGAAATTACTCCGGTTCCTTTTGTATCAACATAAACGGAGATAGGTTGTGCAACACCAATTGCATAAGCTAATTGAACCAAACACTCTTTTGCTAATTTAGCGGCAACAATATTTTTAGCGATGTGTCTTGCGGCATAAGTAGCGCTTCTGTCAACCTTTGAAGGGTCTTTACCCGAAAAAGCACCGCCTCCGTGAGGAGCCCAGCCGCCGTAGGTATCAACAATTATTTTTCTTCCTGTTAAACCGCTGTCGCCGTGTGGTCCGCCTATTTCAAATCTACCGGTTGGATTAACAAAGTACTTGGTTTTTTTATCGATATATTTTTCCGGGATTACTTTTTTAATTACATGTTCAATGACGTCTCTTTTAATTTTAGATTGTTTTACATCACCGTCATGCTGTGTGGAAATAACAACTGCATCAACTCTTAAAGGTTTATTATTATCATCATATTCAATTGTAACCTGTGATTTAGAGTCGGGTCTTAAGTAGGGCATTAAACCCTTATTGTGGTTTCTCTTTCTTATTTGAGCTAATTTTTTCATCAATTTATGAGCATACATAATCGGCATAGGCATCAGTTCAGAAGTCTGGTTACAGGCATAACCAAACATAATTCCCTGGTCCCCCGCACCGCCGGTATCAACTCCCATGGCAATATCAGGTGATTGTGAATGAATAGCATTTAAGACAGAACAAGACTCGGAATCAAATTTATATTCAGCTTTTGTATAACCGATTCTACGAACAGTATCGCGAACAATATCCTGAACTTCTATATATGCATCGGTGGTAATTTCGCCGCCGACTAAAACAAGCCCGGTTGTAACAAAGGTTTCGCAGGCAACTCTTGCATTTGGATCTTCTTTATATATTGCATCTAATATTCCGTCTGATATGGCATCACAAACTTTATCAGGATGTCCTTCCGAGACAGATTCTGAAGTGAAAAAGTATGACATAATATTCCTTTAAAAAATTGAGGTATAAATTTAATAAATTTCTATTTCAGTTGAATCACCGGTGTTAAGTTTTTTATATCTTCCTTTTATCAGAGTATTGTTTCCTATAATGGATTTCTCTAGTAGTGAAGCTTTTATTTCGGAATTTTCTCCAATAATCGAATCTTTAATTATTGATTCCGAGATTTTACTCCCTTTGCTTATTGTTGCATAAGGTCCGATTATTGAATCCGATATTTCAACATCATCAGCTATATAAACAGGGTTGTTGATTACTACATTATCAAATTTTTTATCTGTGCATGTATCGTTTAACAGTATTCTATTTGTTTCCAGCAATGTTTCCTGCTTACCACAGTCATACCAGCCTTCGACAGGGAAGGTGCAAATTTTATCCCCGTGTTCAATCATCATTTGCAGAGCATCGGTAAGTTGAATTTCGCCGTTAGTTCTTATATCTTTTTCAACCAACTCCGTTAAACAACCGGCAAGAGCTTGTGCTTCGGAGATGTAATAAAGCCCCACTATGGCTAAGTTTGAAATTGGGTCTGTTGGTTTTTCAACAAGTTTTTCAACCTCACCTTTTTTTAGAACAGCCACACCGAATCTTCGCGGGTCTTCTACTTCTTTCACACCAATCATTGAACAATTATTATTGAAAACTGAATTTAGGTTAACATCAAAAATTGTATCGCCGAGAATGATAAAAATATCTTTATCATCAAAAGTCGGAATAGCAGTGTATATGGCGTGCCCCAGACCTCCCAACTCTTTTTGAACAACAAATTCACAATCCAATTGAGGGTACTCACTATTCACGAAATCCTCAATCATATCTCCAAGATGCCCGATTACAAAAGTGGTTTTCGTTATATTTTCTGAAATTAACTTATCCAAAATATGTGCAAGTATTGGTTTACCCCCAACATTTAACAACACTTTTGGGATTGTGTATGTGTGCGGTTTTAATCTGCTGCCGACTCCCGCAACCGGTATAATTGCTCTCATAATTATTTATTTTGTTAGATATAAATTTAAAATTACTTAATCTTGTTTTTATTACCAAATAAAAATAGATTACTTATTATGAATATAAATAATAGAATCACAAACTTATTCAAAATTAAATATCCCATCATACAAGCCGGAATGGTTTGGGCTTCCGGCTGGCGCCTTGCTTCAGCGGCTTCTAATTGCAACGGTTTAGGTTTAATCGGTGCAGGTTCAATGAAGCCTGAGCTTTTAGACGAACATATTAAAAAATGCAAATCGGCGACGCAAAAACCATTCGGTATTAATATTCCTTTAATGCGAGGAGATGCCGATGAGTTGGTAAATGTAACAATTAAAAATGAAGTGAAAATTGTTTTTACATCGGCAGGTAATCCAAAAACATTTACCGGTTTGCTAAAGTCAAAAGGATTAACTGTTGTACACGTAGTCCCTTCAGTAAAGTTTGCACTAAAAGCAGAGGATGCAGGATGTGATGCAGTTGTTGGAGAAGGTGTAGAAGCAGGAGGACACAACGGTGCAGATGAGACAACAACGATGTGTTTAATTCCTCAAATTGTTGATGCGGTAAATATTCCTGTAATTGCTGCCGGCGGTATTGCAGACGGAAGAGGAATATTAGCTGCTTTTTCTTTGGGTGCTGAAGGAGTACAGATGGGAACAAGATTTGCTGCTACTTTAGAATCATCCGCTCACCCTAACTATAAAAGACACGTGGTTGAAGCAAAGGACAGCGATACTGTTCTTGCCTTCAAAAAAATCGGTCTCGTTAGAATGCTTAAAAATGATTTTGCAACCCGTTCAAAAATTGCCGAGGCTGAAGGATGGAACAAAGAACAATTAGAAGAATTATTGGGTGAAAAAAGGGCACGTTTGGGTGTTTTTGAGGGAGACGAAATCGAAGGTGAAATGGAAGCAGGACAATGTTCAGGGTTAATAAAAAATTTGCCTTCTGTGAATGAATTATTTGAACAATTATTAAGTGAGTTTGATTCAGCAAAAGAAAAGTTGTTTCATAATTAGGGCTAAAGCCCAAGCAACTTTTCAATTTCGATAAACCGTCAACCAAAGGGTTTGTTGCAGAACTATTGCCAGTGTTATTTCCTCCAAGGGAGTCCTACAGCAAAGCTTAATATTTTTTTTATGCTGCCACGGTTGTACCGTGACAACTATCTTTTATAAACCCTCTAAAACTGCATCAACAGTTTTTATGTTTTTAAACATCGCAAGAAGCTTTAGCAATACTCTGTCAACTTCAGCATCCGGACAAGATGCCCCGCTTGTAAGCAGAATATCAATTCTATCTTTTACAGGTAAATAATTAGGAGTAGTAATTTCTTCTTTTAAACTTAAATCAAAATGATTTATGTTCTTTTCATCTAATAATTTATCTGCCGAAGAAATAAAATAAGTGGGAAGTTTTTTATTACAAAGTTCTACAATATGACTCGTGTTAGAGCTGTTATACCCGCCTATAACAACAGCAAAATCCGCGTCTCTGTTTAATAATTCAACAGTAGCTTCTTGATTATCATTCGTCGCATAACATAATGTATCTCTCGTATCGGCAAAATGCTCGTCTAATTTATCAATACCATATTTTTTTATCATCGTTTGTTTTAACAATGATGCTATTTCTGTAGTTTCCGCAGCAAGCATAGTAGTTTGATTAACTACACCTATTTTTGTCAAATGTTTTTCAACATCAAATCCTTTCGAAAATTTACCCTCGAAATATTCATAAAATTCTTCTTTACTTTTTTTGTGTAAAATTACCGAAGCCAAAAATTCGGTTTCTTTTATATCACGTACAATAAGCGATGGTGATTTTTCTTTACTGTGAGAAAATGTAGCTCTTGTTTCCTCGTGTGAATGTTTACCGTGAATTATTACGGTACTGCCTTCATCACATAGGGAAACAGAACGGTTCCAAACTTTCTCAACAAAAGGACAAGTAGTGTCATATTTATATGGATCAATTCCAATTTCGTTTAACTTGTTTTCAATTTCCAAAGTAGTACCGAAGGCAGGAATAATTACAATATCATCATTTGATATTTCATCCCAATCTATAATCTGGTTACCCGAAGTATCCATAATAAATTTTACTTCTAAGTTTTGCAGATCATTGTTTACCCCCGGGTTGTGAATCATTTCACTTAGTAAATAAATTTTTTTGCCCGGATTATCAGTTATTGTTTTGTATGCTATCTCAATTGCATTTTGTACACCGTAACAAAAACCGAAATGTCTTGCAATAAAAAAACGGACAGGTCCAAAATCCAACATAGTGGGAGAGTAATCTTTTTTCCTCGGATCGTTTATTGAACGAATTTCTTTTATCCGGGAAATTATCGAGCTTTGATAATAAATGGGTATTTCAAATTTTTTCAATTTTAATATTCTTTGTTTTATAAAAGTAAACTAAATTTAAAGAATTATGATTCTAAAATCATTTAACAAAGTTTTACATTATTCAGCTTTAGCATCACGTATAAAATTTTCCGTTAATCACAAATTTTTATCGTTCATCATAAAAGTTTTTGATAAAGCGAATAGTATGCTATTTTAAATTAATAATTTCTTTCTTCTATTATAAGTTATGAATTCAAACTTAAAATATTTAATAAGTAAATTAGAAAAAGTTAAGAGGCTAAACTTTAAAGTTAGTCATCCTAACCCCTCATTAAATATCCATCTAAATTGTAAGTTAGAAGTATCCCGCCCGGATGATTCTTCAATTATTACAGAAGAATTGGGTGACTGGGTAAATAATTACGGACAAAAAGTTAATTCAAAAAATATATATATGTGGACTGCACATAATAATTCTATATTAAAGTTAGCGCATTTAAGGTTCGGTGAGAAAAAGCCGATTTTTCTTGTGAACTTCTATAATGAAAAGAATAATTTATGGAAAAGTCTAAAACCATACATTTGTGAACAAGACCTTTATCATGCCGAATTAGTTATTGCACCCACCAACATTAAATTAACTTGGAACATCAAAACCCCCAAACATGCTTATTCAATTACATCAACTTATTATAGTTAGCCTCTTTCTTTGTAGGTTTTAATTTCACCCTTTACTATATTTACAAACTAAAAATCACCACAGAAGCTATGGATTTAATAGAAAAATTAGAAAAGATTAAAAAACATTTCGAAGATATAAACCAGGAATTATCAGACCCTGAGGTTCTCTCCGACAGAGAAAAAGTTATAAAACTAAGTAAAGAAAGAAGCGACCTTGGAGACATAATTAAATCTTATAAAGAGCTATCGGATACAATAAGAAATATTGAAGGAAACAAAGAAATAATCGCCGAAGAGGAAGATATAGATTTAATTGAAATGGCTGAAAGTGAATTGGAAGAATTGGAAGCTAAAAAAAATGAGATGGAAGAAAATATTAAGTTACTTCTACTCCCCAAAGATCCAAATGATGATAAAGATATAATTATGGAAATCAGAGCCGGCACCGGTGGTGATGAAGCAGCTTTGTTTGCTGCAGATTTGTACAGAATGTATTCGCGTTATGCTGAAATTAAAGGTTGGAAAATAGAATTAATTGATTTAAGTGATTCCGGGTTAGGAGGAATAAAAGAAGTTGTTTTTTCAGTATCAGGCAAAAATATTTTTGGTAATTTAAAATTTGAAAGTGGCGTTCACCGTGTACAGAGAGTTCCGCTTACCGAGGCAAGCGGAAGAGTACATACGTCTGCTGCATCAGTTGCTGTTTTACCGGAAGCTGAGGATGTTCAAGTTGAAATAAACCAATCCGACTTAAGAATAGACGTTTACCGCTCAGGCGGAGCAGGTGGACAAAATGTAAACAAGGTTGAAACTGCTATAAGAATTACACACATTCCAACGGGAATAGTTGTTCAATGCCAGGATGAACGATCTCAATTAAAGAACAGGCAAAAAGCAATGAAGGTTCTAAGGGCAAGGCTTTACAACGCTAAGCAAAAAGAGCATAATGCTCAAATATCTGCTCAAAGGAAATCGATGATTGGAAGCGGTGATAGAAGTGATAAAATAAGGACATATAATTATCCCCAAAACCGTGTAACCGATCATAGAATCGGACTTACGCTCTACAATCTTTCAAATATTATGGAGGGTGATTTAGACGAGATTTTGGAGCAACTAAAAATTGCAGATAGAGCAGAAAAACTTCAGGCTAGTAGTTGAAAGAAATAACAATTTTAATCTAAAGTGCTTTTATTGTAATTAAACTAATATCATCTTCATAATTTCCGCCGGTAAATAATTGAAATTCTTTTTTTAATTTTTCCATTGGATTGTCTAATAATGACATATTTTTAATAACTCCACTCATTTTTTTAGTTCCGAATTGTTCACCTTCAGCATTACGAGATTCAATTATTCCGTCGGTAAAAATAAAAACATAATCATTCTGCTCTAATTTTATTGTAATATCTTCATAATTTCCATCCGGCGCAAAGCCTAATAACAAACCTTTTGATTGCAGCCTTTTCAACTCGTTGTTAGATCTATCAAGATGTAAAATAGGTAAATCACCGGCACCGGTATATTTTAAAGTTTTTTCTTTCTTATTTAAAATAACAATAGAAAGTGTTGCAAAAACTTCCGAAACCTTAGCATCTTTATAAACGGATTTGTTTACTTGTTGTAAAATTACGCTTGGTGTAAGTTCTTTTGTGTTCTGTAATACCACTCTAATAGCACTTCTTACATAACCGGCATAAGCAAACGCAAAGTACCAAGCTCCCCATTTCTTGCCCATTACATCACCGAGAATAATCGCAAGGTTATCTTCATCAAGTGTAAAGTAATCTAAAAAATCACCGCCAGGAATACCTTTATAAGTCTGGTTCCATTGTGATATCTCAAATCCTTCAAATTCAGGTGTCTTATCGGGAACAACTTTTACGTGCATTGAATCCGCTGCATGTTGTAACTCTGAAACGGCTTTTTGCCTCTCTTTACCAAGACTTTTAACAATAGCAGAAACCTTTGCAACTACAACTCTAGGACCGGCAGTTTTTAACACATAGTCTGCAATACCTAAGTCATAACCCTCCAATATATCGTCTTCTTCACCTTTAGATGTTAAAAAGACAAAAGGAATTCCTTTAAGATCATCATTAGCTAAAAGCATTCTTCTAAATTCAAAGCCATCCTTTTCCGGCATCATAATATCCGATATAATTAAATCGGGTTTAAATTCTTCGGCTTTCTTAATTCCTTCATCTGCACTTGAGGCATACTCGCATTTAAATCCTTCTTTTTTAAGATTATACTGAAATAACATTCCAAGGGATTTATCATCGTCTACTAATAAAATCTTCGCCTGTTGCTCTGCAAAATCATCTTCAATACTATTTTTGGTTCCATAGCTTTTATAAATATCAGAACGTCTAAGCAACGCTTGAATTTTAAAAAGAAGGTTATCAATTTCGATCGGTTTAAAAATTATATCGTCTGCACCGGCATCAAGTGCTTTTGATTTGCTGCCGACGGTTAGGTCGCCCGTTATAAATATAAAAGGAATTAAACTATGCTTGTTGTTTTTTCTTACTATGCTGCAAAATTCATAACCATCCATTTCTTCCATTATAATATCACACAAAACCAAATCTATATTATTATCATCTAATATTTTCTGTGCTTCCGAAGGTTTGGAAGCTTCATATACATTATAGAAATTTGAAGTAAGCTGTTGATTTAATAATTCTCTAATTATAGCATCATCGTCAATTATTAAAACAGATTTTTGTGTTTTACCATTCATAAAAAAATAAGTACTCTAATAATTATTTAAATAGTTAGTTAGTGTAGAAAACATAATGAATAATAGAATTATTAATAATACAAATAATTATTCTTATAAATCTATTTATAGGTTATGAGAAACTACTTATGGCTTCTTCTTTTGTGGAGAAAGCTTCAAAGACACGGTACATTCTTGTAAGTTCAAACATTGAATGAACAGCAGGTTGAAATCCTACGAGTTTTAGATCACCGCCTAATGCCGTTATTTTCTTTAATGTAACGACTAAAGCACCGAGAAATGTAGAATCGATAAATTCACATTGTCTTAAATCAGCAACAATCTTACGAGCACCTTCTTCAATATCCTGAGCTAATGTCAGTTTAAACTCTTCAGCTTCTTTAAGGGTAGCTCTAGTCAAATTTACAATCTCAACTATAACATCATCATATTTTTCTTTTGTAAAATCCATAAAATAATCCCTAAATAATTAACGATATAAAATATCAATCGTTTGGACGATTTTCAATTTTATATTTTTCCATTAATCTATAAATAGTTGCGCGTCCCAATTTTAATTTTTTTGCCGCTTCTACAATGTTGCCGTCTGTAACATCAAGAGCATGCTTTATTGCATCTTCTTTTAATTTTTCAAAAGGAATTATGTTATCACCTTCAAATAATCCGCCTCCTTGTTCAACAAAGTCCGTTTCTTCATTAGTTTTTATATGAGCAGGTAAATCATCAACATCAATCATATCATTTTCAGCAACAATAATACATCTTTCTATAGTGTTTTCCATTTCTCTAATATTTCCGGGCCAGTCATATTCATAAATGTATTTAATCGTACGTTTTGTAAACCCCTTGATATCTTTATCTAATTTTTGATTACATTTTTTTAAAAAATATTCAGTTAAAACAAGAATATCGCCTTTCCTTTGACGTAAAGGGGGGATATAAATAGGAAAAGAATTAAGCCTGTAATAAAGATCTTCTCTAAATTGCTTTGCCTTTACGGCTTCTCTTAAATCTCTGTTTGTAGCTGATAAAATTCTTACGTTTGTTTTAATAAGTTCTGTTCCCCCAACTCTTTCAAATTCTCTTTCCTGAATAACACGGAGTAATTTAGCTTGCAACAGCATTTCCAACTCGCCAACTTCATCAAGAAAAATTGTTCCTTCATTTGCCAACTCAAATTTACCAAGCTTTCTTTGATGTGCCCCGGTAAAAGATCCCTTTTCATGCCCAAACAATTCACTTTCCAGCAACTCACGTGGTATTGATGCACAATTTACAACTATAAACGGCTTATCTTTTCTTTTACCGTTGTAATGGATTGCTTTGGCAATAAGTTCTTTACCTGTCCCGCTTTCACCGTGAATCAAAACAGTAATGTCGTTGTCTAATACCTTTGAAACAAGCTTAAAAACTTCCTGCATTCTTTTATCCGCAGAAATTATATTATCAAAGCTATATTCTTTTTGAACTGATTCTTTTAAATTTTCTAATTCTTTTGTCAGCTCATAATTTTTAATTGCATTTTTTACTGCAGGTTCCAACCTTTGAACATCTATCGGTTTAGGAAAATAATCATAAGCACCGTGCCTTAGGGATTCTAATGCTATTTCAACATTCCCTTGAGCAGAAAGCATAATTACGGGCAATTGTTCATCCTTTGTACGAATCTTTTTTAATACATCCAAACCGTTAATTCCAGGCAGCATAATATCCAACAATAATAAATCAGGTTTTTTTGAATCTAATCTTTTTAATAATGCTTCACCGGAATCGAAAACTTCTGTTTCATAATCCCATTTATCTTTTACCCAATATTTTAAGAGCTTAGATATTGCCTTTTCGTCATCTACTATAAAAATAACTTTACTCACAGTATTCCTTTTATAATTGGTTTACTAATAATAATGGTAGTTTAATATTAAATGACGTTCCTTTATTCACATCACTTTGAATAGAAATAAATCCTTTATGTAAATCTACAATTTGTTTCACAAAAACCAAGCCTAAGCCGGCACCTTCTATTTCCGATTCATTTCCTTCTGCTCTATAAAATTTTTGGAAAACAAAACTTATATCTTTTTCAGGAATGCCGACACCGGTATCAGAAATAATTATTTCAAATTCTTTATAAAGAGCTTGTCCAATAACTGTTATGCGTCCACCTTTGGGGGTAAATTTAATTGCGTTATTTAATAGTTCAACTAAAATTTGATAAATTTTATCTTCATCAATAATTAAGATGTTTTCTTCTTCGGGAAGATCCGTTGTTAAATTAATTTCTTCTTCAATTACAATTGGTTTCATTTCCTTTATTACATCTTTAATTAATTTAACAATATCGACTCGTTTTTTTTCAAGTTTAATTTCCCCGCCCTCTAATTTGGTGATATTTAATACATCATTAATAAGTCTTGCTAATCTTTTCCCTTCCTTTAGAATTATCCTATTAAACTCTTTTCTCATTTCAACGGGCATTTGGGTATCAGTATCAATAGTTTCGGAAAAGCCGATTATAGATGCAAGAGGAGTCCTCATTTCGTGTGACACACTTGACATAAATTCGTTCTTTAACCTGTTCAATTCTTCCAGTATTGATTTGCTGTAAGTTGATCTCTGCCTTTCAAGTAAAATCAGCCTGTTTGCTTCAGTAAGCTTTTCATCAAGTTCTAATTTTTTATTTTGGTCATTAATTGTTTGTGTTATATCCCTGCCGATACCTATCAAATTAATTATATTACTATTTTCTTTTATTGATCTGCAATTAAATTCATAAATAACATTATTATCATCTCTCGGTAATACTGATGCTTGAAATGTTATCGTTTCATCATTATTTAAGAGTTTGGTTATAGATTCGGAAACAGATGCTGCATTTGATGAATCGATTAAATCAGTAAAATGTTTACCAATAAGATCAGTTGTATTATATCCAAGCTTATTAGCTCCGCTATCATTTACTACTTCAAAATATCCGGATGAATTTAAGATAAATATTAAATCTTCTGAAACATTTAGCAGAATCTCAAACTTATTCTTAAAATTATTTTTCTTTGTAGAATTATTTTTCATTAAAATAATTTAGGGTTTAATAATTAAAACTTACAAATTTAATTACTTTTTCTCAGCAAATAAAACATAACTATTATAATAACAATGCCCATTAAAATGTATATCCATTCAGGTGTTTCTCTTAATTTAAAGGGTTTATACTTCACATATATAGTTTTACCGGGACCAATCTCATTCGGTTTAAATTTCCAGGTTAAAGTTCTGCCGTTTCTTTCGGTGGAATTATCATCATAAATTTTTCCATAAAAAGTGTATTTATATGTAAGGTTAAATTTACTAGAGTCTGATGCAAGACCGTTTTTTATTGAGGGTATCTTTTGTGTAAAAATTTTAACTCCGGTACCATCATCAATTAGTGAAAATTCTGAGCCTTGAAAGGTTCGTGAATAATTTAAGGAATCGATATTATTGAACGTTATATTTATTATTGCGTGAGTTGTACCGTCGGTTGAATCCGTGTAAACTCTTATCCCTTCTAAGTTATAATATTTTGATGAAAATTCTTTTTTTAAAAAATCAGGGCTAAAAAATGTTAAATTTTTCAATTCATCAGAATTAATATCATAAGGTAAATTACTCCAATAATGAAGACTCATTTTACCTGAACCATCAGGATAAATATTAACGTCTTGAATATAGTTTAAACATCCCGATAAAAGAACGATATAAAAAACTGAAAATATTCTAATTAAAATGCTTAGTGCTTTTTTTCTTTTTAGTTTAAAGATATTGCTAATCACATTTATTACGGGATAAATTTGATAACTTAAAATTATGGATAAATTTACAATTTTTCACTATTTTTGTCATTCATTTAAAAATAAGAGTTGTTATGCCAACGTACGAATATAAATGTAATGAATGCGGAAAAAGATTTGAATTGTTTCAAAAAATGAGCGACAAACCGATTGAAAGCTGTCCAACGTGTAAAGGAAATGTTACAAGATTAATAGGCGCGGGTATGGGCATTATTTTTAAAGGTTCAGGCTTTTATGAAACCGATTACAAACATAACGGGGAAAAAAAATCGCCCGTTAACAACAAAACAAAAAAAGTAGCTAAAGCTGAAACAAAAGACACTTCTAAAAAAGAAGTATCTAAGGAATCAAAGGATCCTGTCAAAAAATAAAATATTCAAATGAATGAGTCTGCTCTAAAAAGGTATCCGTCAGCTAACGGATTAAAAACATCATTTAATTTCAGTTTATAATCCAGACTTAATTTACTATAATTAATCTTTTAGGCCTGCCTATGCCGAAACGCCTACCCGTCGTAGGACTTTGGGAGGCGGGGCTACGTGCAGGCAGGCCTGCCTATGCCGAAACGCCTACGTGCAGGCAGGTTCAACTCATAAACATTAGAAATCAGCACCTAATGAAATATAATGTATAGGTGAAGAAAAGCCATTTATATTATATGCCCACCCCACATCATATTTCAACAAGAAATTTAAGAAGAAAACTCTTGCACCAATTCCCGTACCTATTAAAAGGTCCTTTGTCATTAAATTTCCGTTCTTATCTTTGGTAAACAATTTTAGGCTGCTCGTCTTATTCCAGGTAGCACCGGCATCTATAAACAAAACACCTTGCATATTACTGAAGAATAGCGGTAGACCTCCTGTAAGCAGATACCTAATTAATGGAAATCTTAATTCCATATTTACCAATGTATATTTAGTACCTATATGTGCAGCGTATTTATAACCACGTAACGGGACACCTGCTGTTAAAAACACAAAATCAGAAGTGGTTTTAATAGGTACTGATTGAGTAGCAAATTTTCGATTTATCCAATTTTCAACACCACCTAAAAAAAATCTTTGCGGATTTGCGCCGCCCGAATATCCACCCGCAAATCTAAGTGCAAAAGAATAAAAATAACTTTCTCCCAATTTGAAATAAGTTCTATAATCACTTGTTAGTGAATAAAAACTTAAACGTTTATCTGAAAGTCCCGGGTTACCGAATAAAGAAAAACGATATCGACTTCCGTCAATGGGAGCCGTAATTCCCCAAAGCACATTATCTTTAACTAAACTAATAGTAGGAACAATAAAAGTAGATTTAGAAATAGGCACTGAAGGGTTATCCAAATTTTCTTTTGAGACTCCCAAAAAACTTAGCCCTGCATCAATTCTGTAAAACTTGTTAATTGGATAGCTTGCAGAAAATACAGCCCCGAAATTTCTAAACCTGACTAAATCAGTAGTTCGCCCCCGTGCTAAGAATACGAACCTTGCAGTATGAAATAGTTGAACGCCATAATTAATTCTATTTGCTAAATAAAAATAGGATAAGCCGTAATTACTATTTTTCAAATCAATCTGCAAACTTGTTTGACCAATAAGTCTATGGTTACCGAGTACGTCACTAAAAGATAAAATGGTTGTACCTGTTAATCCGTATAGTGTGTTGTAACCGGCATTCGCATAAACTAAATCCGGTGAAAATGTTATTTTATACCTACGAACTTTATAGTTGCCGTTTTCATCAAGATTATCTGCAGGTTTAAATTTGTTTTTAGATTGTTTTATCCTTTCTTTTACTTTATCACTTTTAGGACCGAACACAAAATTATCATAAGATACATCCAATGAATCACTTACTATATTTGTTGTATCAGAATATTGCCCTGTAAAAAAATCTATTTTTATTGTTTTTGTTGAATCCGCTTTTTTAGTTTTGCTTATTTTTTTTATTTCTTTAGTTTTTCTTTCTTCTAAGCTTTTTATGTAAACTGTAGGTCTTAACTTTTTAAGTTTGGTTTTAGGTATAAAAGGATTATTCATCAAATAGATATTATAAGATGCTTGTGCCAGGGAAGAAAAAGTAAGTTTCTGCCCGTCTTTTGATATTGAAATTTGAGATATACCATCCAAAGAATTGGTTATAGGTATAGGAGTAATATCTGTAACTGCTTTAACGGTATCGTTATTAAAAAGCACTATTCTTTTTTTATAAATATTAGTAATCCCATTAGCATCAGAAACAAATAAAATTTCTGTCCCATCAGGTCCTGCTACCGGGTATGCTTCTGAAATAAGCGGTGTATCGGTAATTCTTTTAATTTTTAATGATTTTGTATTTATTGAATAAATATCATCCTGGTTATAGTTATAATTATAGATTTTAAAATCTTTCGGCATAGGACCAATTTTTAAGTTCCCGTTTCTATCGGATGCAAATAAAATATTTTTGCTGTCAGGTGACCAGCTTGGATTGTTATCTGTAAAAATATCATTAGTTAAATTTCTTAATCTTTTTGTTTTTAGGTTATAGGTATAAATATCTGATTGTTTAGCATTGTGTCCGATAAAGGCAATTCTAAATCCGTCAGGTGACCACGCTACACTTCTAATTCCGCCTAATTTAATAGGCAAAGTTACTTTATCACCGGACTCAACATCAATCAAATAAATTACATCAAAGCCGTTGCTTTTGGCAGTAATTGCAATTTTACTCTCATCAGGCGACCAGGTCACTCCAGGGGTAACAACGTTTAGTTGCTCAAAGTCAGCAGTTGTGTTTCCGTGTATAAGTTTTTTAATAATATGACCGTCAATTGCGCTCATAATAAATAGATCAAAGTAAATATCACGATTTGATATAAAAGCGATTTTATCACCCTGTGGGGAAATTGTAGGAATTACATTATAAAAACCTTCATCTTTTTCAGGATCAGTTAATCTTTTAGAAAAATCTCCAGGGTATGCTCTGAATGCTATATCAGGCCAATAAGTTTTCTTTATATATCTTTTCCATCGTTTATTTAGTTCTTTAATTGATAGACCTAATGCTGCTTTAAACCCAGCTTTAAGACTGCCGGTACCCTTTATTTTATTTACTAATTCGCCGATTTTTTCCTTACCGTATTTTTTTGATATATAGTATAAAACAGATTGCCCGCCACGGTATGCCAAAAATCCGTTAAGTTGCGAAATATTAGGAAGCTTTTCACTAATTGATAAATCTCTTATAAACATATCTGTTTTTATATCCCAACCAAGAGATTGATATTCCGACATCCCTTCGTTAAACCACAAAGGTAATGCAAGCGTAATTCTGTTTGCTATAATGTTTTGTATAGACCCGCCATAAAACATATCATTTAATACTGCATGACTTAGTTCGTGATGAATAAGATGGTTAAATTCTTTATATGAACCTGTAAATTGGATAACTACGCGATTCTTAAATAACTCTGTAAATCCTTCTATGCCTTCACTTAAATATTGGTCTGTTGTGTTGGTTTCCTGAAAATCATTTGTGGAATTATAAACAATAATCGAGATCCTATTATTAATTTTATAATTGTAGCTGTTTTGTAAAGAAGTTAAAGCTCGTTCTGCTGCTTTTGTAGTAAACCCTGCAATGTCCTTGCCCTTTTGTGAAAAATATATATCAAAATGTTTTGTTTGAACATAATACCAAGTAAAACCTTTATACTGAACTTTATTTTTTCCAAACTGCCCAAACAAAATTGATTGCGCAAATACTACAAATAAGAAAATCTTAAAAACATTTTTTACCATAAATAACTCCATGGATTTTTAGATAATTATAAAATCTATCTCTGTTTTTTTAATATCAGCTCTAATTAATTTAACTCTTATTTTATCCCCCAACCTATATCTTTTGTTAGTTCTTTCTCCAATTACCGAATAACTGTTTTCGTCATAAAAATAATAGTCATCTTTTATATCTCTCAGCCTAATTAATCCTTCAGCCAAATTATCAATTAATTTAATAAATAAACCGAAATAAACTATACCGGACACAACTCCATTAAACTCAGCACCAATGTGTTCACTCAAGAATTCAACTTGTTTTAATTTTGTAGAATATCTTTCAGCTTCTACGGCATCTCGTTCAGTAGCGGAAATATGATCACATAAATTCATAAGGTACTTACCGTCCTTATATAATGCTTCATTTTTAGTTGTATAATTATAAAGCAATCTATGAACCTCTAAATCCGCATACCTTCTAATTGGTGATGTAAAATGTGTATAATATTTAAAACCTAATCCATAATGACCGATATTTTTTGTTGAATATACAGCTTTAGCCATAGACCGAATTGCCAGTTCGTTTATTAATGCTTGTTCATCCGTTCCCTTAGCTTCTGAAATTAAAGTCTGAAATTTATTTACTTTTGTTTGGGATTGAGCGGAAAAATTATATCCTAATTTTTTAACAAAATCTGCAAACTCTTTAACTTTATCTTTGTTCGGTAAATCATGAACTCTATAAATAAATTCTCTGACCCTTACTTTCTGTTTTTTCGATATGCTTTCTGCAACCAACTTGTTTGCAAGAAGCATAAATTCTTCCACTAAAGAATTACTTTGCATAAATTCTTTCAATACAACATTTATTGGTTTACCACCTTCATTTAATTCAATCTTAATCTCCGGTGTAAAGAACTCAATGCTGCCTTCTCTAAGCCTTCTTTCACGCAGTTTTAATGCAAGATTGTTTAGTTTAAGTAATTCTTCGCAGTATTCTCCGTTTTTACTATCAATTATTTCTTGAACTTCCTCATAGGTAAAACGTCTATTACTATTTATAACACATTTCTTTGCGTGAAAGTTTAATATTTTTCCTTTTTTTGTAATTCTTATGAAAATAGAAAAAGTTAGCCTGTCTTCATTTGGTCTTAAAGAACAAACATTATTTGAAATTTCTTCAGGAAGCATAGGAATAACTTTACCAACTAAGTAAACACTATTACCTCTCTTTTGTGCTTCTTTATCGAGTTCACAATTTGGTTTTATATAATGAGAAACATCGGCAATATGTATGCCTATCAGATAATTCCCTTCTTCATCTTCTTCAACGGACAACGCATCGTCAAAGTCTTTTGCGTCATAGGGATCAATTGTAAAAACAATTTTATCCCTGTAGTCTAATCTCCTTTTAATTTCATCTTCCGGTATGGAAAATTCTACATCCTTTAATTCTTTTAAAACCTTTCTGCTAAATTTATAAGGAAGATTAAATTTTTCCGCAATCGAAATAAAATCATTTTTATCATCTTTGTTTTCTTCTTTAAAGGATACAACATCACCTTTAGGATTTGTTTTTCGATCATCCCATTTAATATTTTTAACAATAACTTTATCATTAAAGTTTATATCTTTCGATACTTTGCCATTCACTTCGATTTTTTTATGTATTTTATCATCAATTGGTTGAATATAAATTTTCCCTCTTTCTTTTTTTAAGTAACCTTCAATTTGTGTGCGTCCTCTTTTTACAATTTCTATAATCTTCCCTTCAGCGCTTTTACCGTTTCCACCTATAATTTCTACTTTAACAGTATCGGCATCTAATGCATTGGATAAATTTTTATTTGAAATGTATATGTCTTTTATTTTAGAATTGTTAACAACAACAAACCCGTAACCGGATTTATTCATTTGAAGGATACCTTTAACAAAAAATGGACTTGACTCAAGATTTAATATATATCTTTTTCCAACTTTTTTAATAAGTTCTTCTTTCTCTAAATTGTAGAGTACGGCTTTTAGGGAACTATATTCGTGTTCCGTTTGAATTCCAAGGCGTTTTGCAATTGCTCTTCTTTTAAATTGCCTGCCGGGATTATTTTTAAAAAATGATTTTACTTTACGTTTCACTAAAACTCAAATTTATACTTTATGCCCAGTTCATTTATCATTTCTCTCAACAAACCGGATTCTGTTAGAGCTTCTTTTCTTTCAACTCTAATAAAAAATTTATGAAAAAATGGATACTCAATTCTAATATTAGTTCTACTTAGGTCCTGAAAAACTTCAGTTGTACCGCCAATTGTATATTTAAATTTATTCACTTTACCCGAAAGACTAAATTTTGTATAAGCCCCCACCTGTTTAAGTTCAACACTTCTTATATAATCTCCAGCGTATGAATTCAACAAACCGCCAATCAAAGAACCTGCAATGGTAGAAGCAGTACCGGTAAGAGCGTTTGTTTGCTGTGTATTTGCAAATCCTTCTTTCGTAGTAGAAAAACGACCTGTTACAATAAACATAATAGCATCCGAGGCATCTTTTGTTAAGTCCGGAATATCTTTAATAATATTTTCAGTTCCGTAGTAGACGGCTAAATTATCCTTGGTTTTAACAAAGTTTTTATTCAAATCTTGCAGGGGCCCTCTAAGTTTTACTTTTACTGCGACTTCTTTTTCCTGGGATGTCGTATTAGTAGAATCTATTGTTGGTTCATAATAATAATTTCTGTAAATACCAACAACATTTAGATAAGGATTTGTTAATTCATTTTCAAATCTAAGTGTTCCTTCAGCTTCAAAAGTTTTCGTTAAAAAGTCTAATGTCGAACCTTCCCTTAACGTTAAAGTACCAAATGCTCGTGGTGTACCTTCAATTGTTTTATATTGAAAATTACCGCTAATGTTTGCATTAAGAATTTGGTTGAACTCTTTGTCCAATACAAATTTTATACTTGCTTCATCTTCAACTTTTATATCAACATCTAAAACCAAATTATCTATTGTCTGGCTTTTTTTACTACGTGATGAATCTTGCTGCCTGGATAACTTAATTAAATTATCGAAGCTTGATATGTCCTTATCTACATTAGTTGTATCACTTACATATTTATAGATAAAATTACTTCTCGTATTTTGGAATGATGGTTTAGCCTGAGGGAAAGTTAGATTTGCTCTTTTAACTAAAAGAGGAGCTTTTAAATATTCTTTATGAGAATCAATTATAAATTCTGCCTTACCCTGAGTAGCCACAACAAGATCTCCATAAACAAGTGGGCTAACTGCTTTGGATGCTTTATTCAGTATTTTAAGTTGTCCATTTAGAAATATTTTTGGAGAAGTAAACTTATAATTTTTAAATTTAGTGTTCCCGGAACCTGTTAGTGCACCACCGTCCTCTGTGCCTTTAATATTCGCTAAGTACATACTATCTAATTTAATAGCACCATTATCAGCACTGAATTTTAACCCTGCATTATATTTCATATTGTTAAAGTTTGAAATAAATGAAATATTTTTAACACTTGCACTTCCTGTAGGTAATAAATTATTCAACCTTCCGTTAAAATCTAAATCAGCAAATAAGACACCATTTACATTTGTAAATTCAGGAATAAAATTATTAAAAGTAAAAAGATTAAAATTATCTGCAATGATTTTTATATTCGTATTTACATTATTAAGCAGCCTGTTGTTGGTTTCATTTAAGCCTAAATCAATTGGAATATTTCCTACAACAGAGAATATGGAATTATGCAAAGAATTAGATGAATCTGTAATTGAAAGATTTACTGCTAAATTTTTATTTAAATAATTTAATTTGCTTTTAAGGATCCCAACTTTATGTTTTCCCAACGAAATGTTATTAATACCTAAAT
>DRJC01000109.1 GCA_011052365.1 Ignavibacteria bacterium | reverse complement strand
TTTACACAAAACGTGTTTGGTTCTCAAATGGAATCCACCACCATTATTCAAACAAAAAAATGTTTCCTAAAATTTCAAGGAAATATTTTACTTCATTACTAAAAAATGCAGACAGCAAACTTCTACCTCTTAAGAAGGGTGAAAGTGTTTCTAAATTTTCAAAGAGAATAACACCTATAATTTTTAATCCGAAAATTGCTCCCGTTAAGGTAACATTTGACTCACGTGTGGACGTAATAAAAAATTCTGCCGTTAATTTTTACGAGGGCGTTACCCAGAAAGAAGTCGAAAATTATTACAAAAAAGTAATGAATAAAAAGGACTCCCAACCAATTTCTTACGGACTAAATTCAAAAATGATGAAAGTTAACGGAAAGATTATTGAGAGAAAATGGAAAGTAGGAGGAATGTATTCAAAGTCCATAGAAAAAATTGTTTATTGGCTGGAAAAGGCAGCAACAGTTGCAGAAAATAATCTTCAAAAAGAAACTTTACTAGAATTAGTTAAATATTATAAAACCGGAAATTTAAAAGATTTTGATGCCTATAATAAACTTTGGGTTAAAGATACAAAATCAAGAGTAGATGCTGTTAATGGATTTATTGAAGTATATAATGATCCTTTGGGTTATAGAGGATCTTTTGAATCGGTTGTTTCTATTAAAGATTTGGAAGCAACAAAAAGAATTAAAGCTATCGGAGATAATGCACAATGGTTTGAAGATCATTCTCCAATCGACAATAAATACAAAAAGAAAAAAGTTGTTGGTATTTCCGCTAAGGTAATTACTGTTGTTGTTGAATCCGGCGACGCTTCACCTTCCACTCCGATAGGTATTAATTTACCCAACTCATCTTGGATTAGAAAAGAATACGGTTCAAAATCTGTTAATTTGGGGAACATAGTTCATGCGTATAACAAATCGGGTTCTCTCGAATCTTTGAAAGAATTTTCTTATTCACCCGAAGAAGTTAAATTGATAAAAAAATATGGTGCACTTGCAGATGATTTGGAAACTGATATGCACGAAGTTATCGGTCATGCTTCGGGTCAGTTAGCTCCCGGTGTTTCTCCACCAAAACAAACTTTAAAAAATTATGCTTCAACAATTGAAGAAGCAAGAGCTGATCTTGTCGCACTTTATTATCTACCGGATCAAAAGTTGATTGATATTGGTGTTATTCCAAATAAAGAAGCCTATAAAGCAGAATATATTAAATACATTAAAAATGGATTAATGCTTCAACTTAGAAGAATAAAACCGGGTGAAGATATTGAAGAAGCACATATGCGTAACAGGCAAATGATTGCTAAATGGGTTTACGAAAAAGGTAAAAGCGACAACCAGCCTAACGGCGCTGCAAACGTTATTGAAAGAAAAACTAAAAACGGAAAAACTTACTTTGTAATTAATAACTATAAAAAACTGCGTGAATTATTCGGCGAACTATTAAATAAAATACAGAGGATAACTTCAGAAGGTGATTTTGCAGCAGCAAAAAATCTAGTTGAAACCTACGGCGTAAAAGTAGATAAAGTTCTGCATAAAGAAGTATTGGAAAGATACAAAAGACTAAACCTTGCACCTTACAGCGGTTTTATAAATCCTGTGCTTAAGCCTGTAATGAAAGACGGAAAAATCACGGACGTAAAGATTGAATTTCCTATGGACTTTACAAAACAAATGCTTTATTACGCAAAGAATTATTCTTTTCTTCCGAATATGAATTAATGTTTCTCTCTTAACCAGAAAATCTGTGCCAATCGGGTTTTCTGGTTGTGTTTTCTATAAATTTTTAATAATTTTTTTTATTCTAAAAGGTATTTGTATTCCTCCCCTATTTTTCTACTACTCATCCTTTGAGAATAATTTACATCTGATCTCGCTTTAGCTACATGTTTGTAGATTTGATTTTCAAATGATAATTTTTGGGAAATAAAAATAAAACAAAAGAGTTATAATATGAGACAGTACTTACTTATCTTAATTGTGGCGCTAATTTGTGATGATCTATTGTTTTCTCAAACATCTCAACCCAATTCCGATATGTGGGTAACTGACGGAAATGTTTATGCAATTACCGTTGACGATGATTTTACTTACATTGGTGGCAGCTTTAACTACGTTGGGCCTAATACTGGAAGTGGTGCTAAACTTACCACGTCTTCAACTATACCGAGTACAAGTTTTCCTAAAGTTAAAGGAACTATAAACACGGCAGTATCTGACGGAGCGGGCGGTTGGTATATAGGAGGAGACTTTACAAAAGTGGGAACATTCACCAGAAACCGTATAGCACATATAAAATCAGACGGCAGTGTCGATGCAATTTGGAATCCGAATGCAAACGATATTGTTCTTACAATAGCCATTTGTGGAAGTGATATTTATGCCGGGGGAAGATTCACATCAATCGGCGGACAGACAAGGAAATTCATTGCCAAACTGAACAACACAAACGGTAATGCCGATGTAACCTGGAATCCAAATGCAGAATTTTTTGTTCTTACAATAGCTATAAGCGGAACAGATATTTATGTGGGGGGAAAGTTCACATCAATCGGTGGACAAACAAGAAAAAACATTGCTAAACTAAACAACACAAACGGAAATGCCGATGCAACTTGGAATCCGAATGCAGGTAATTTTGTTTGGACAATAGCCATAAGCGGAAGTGATATTTATGTGGGGGGAGATTTCTCATCAATCGGCGGACAGACAAGGAAATTCATTGCCAAGCTGAACAACACAAACGGAAATGCCGATGCATCTTGGTATCCGAATGCAGACAGTCGTGTTAATACAATAGCCATAAACGGAACAGATATTTATGTGGGGGGACTTTTTTTATTAATCGGCGGACAGACAAGAAACAAAATTGCCAAACTAAACAATACAAACGGAAATGCCGATGCAACTTGGAATCCGAATCTGAAAGTAAATAATACTGTTAATACAATAGCAATAAGCGGAAGCTATATTTATGCCGGGGGACAATTCACATCAATCGGCGGACAAACAAGGTACAAGATTGCCAAACTGAATAATACAAACGGAAATGCCGATATAAACTGGAGTCCGAATCCAAATGGAGGTACTGCTGTTAATACAATAGCCATAAGCGGAAGTGATATTTATGTCGGGGGAGATTTCTCATCAATCGGTGGGCAGATAAGAAACCGTATTGCTAAGCTTAACAACACAAATGGAAATGCTGATACAACCTGGAATCCGAATCCAAACAATAGTGTCCATATAATAGCCATAAGCGGAAGTGATATTTATGTAGGAGGAATTTTCTCATCAATCGGTGGGCAGACAAGGTTCGGTATTGCCAAACTAAACAAAACAAATGGAAATGCAGATTCAGCTTGGAATCCGAAAGCAAACAATTTTGTTCGGACAATAGCCATAAGCGGAAGCGATATTTATGTCGGGGGAGATTTCACATTCATTGGTGGGCAGACAAGAAACCGTATTGCTAAGCTTAACAACACAAACGGAAATGCTGATGCAACTTGGAATCCGAATGCAAACTATTCTGTTTGGACAATAGCCATAAGCGGAAGCGATACTTATGTCGGGGGACAATTCACATCAATTGGAGGACTGACAAGGATCGGTATTGCCAAACTGAACAACACAAACGGAAATGCCGATATAAACTGGAGTCCGAATCCAAACAATAGTGTCCATACAATATCCATAAGCGGAAGTGATATTTATGTCGGGGGAGATTTCTCATCAATCGGCGGACAGACAAGGAACCGTATTGCCAAACTGAACAACACAAACGGAAATGCTGATGCAACTTGGAATCCGAATGCAAACCTTGATGTTAATACAATAGCCATAAGCGGAAGTGACATTTATGCCGGAGGAATTTTCTCATCGATCGGTGGGCAGACAAGAACCTTTATTGGCAAATTGAACAACACAAACGGAAATGCCGATGCAACTTGGAATCCGAAAGCAAACAATTTTGTTCGGACAATAGCCATAAGCGGAAGCGATATTTATGCCGGGGGAGATTTTACATCAATGGGGGGTGATTTTCAACCCTTTTTAGCACTTTTTACTAATCGAATCTTAACGGCTATTGATAACATTAGTTCAGTTATTCCTGATAATTATGTTTTATCTCAAAACTATCCTAATCCGTTTAATCCAAGCACAAACATTAACTTTTCCATTCCTCAAGCTGCTTTTGTTACATTAAAAGTTTATGATGTTTTGGGAAGAGAATTAGCCAATTTGGTTAATGAACAAATGAATGCAGGTACTTACAAATTTAACTTTGATGCAACCAAGTTTGCAAGTGGTGTATATTTTTATAGAATAAGCGCAGGTAAGTTTGTTGAAACAAAAAAAATGATTTTGCTTAAGTA
>DRJC01000108.1 GCA_011052365.1 Ignavibacteria bacterium | reverse complement strand
GTCAAAAATATTTTAAGACTTAAAGGAATTCTGTTACCTAAAAGATTTAATATTGCCAAGGAAAAAGCAATGTCCGTAGCCATTGGTATTCCCCAACCTTTAAGCGTTTCAGGATTTTGATTGAGTACTAAAAACAATAAAACAGGAACTGACATTCCGCCTAATGCCCCGAAGAGCGGGAAAGATATTTTTTTAACAGAATTTAATTCTCCGATTAGGAATTCTCTTTTAATTTCCAATCCGATTAAGAAAAAGAAAATTGCCATTAAACCATCGTTAATCCATAATATTATGGGCTTGTTTAATTCAAAACTTTGCGTTGTGAAACCAATTTTATATTGCCAAAGTGATTGGTAACTATCTCCAAACGGTGAATTCGCCCAAACAAGAGCAATCATCGTTGCCGTCAATAATAAAATTCCGCTAAAACTTTCAATTTTAAGAAATTTTTGAAATGGGGATAAAATTTTCTTTTGTATCATATTTAAAATTATTTATGAGTCAAACCTGCCTGCACGTAGCCGTTTCGGCATAGGCAGGTCTAAAAAGATTAATTATGAGAAAAACGGGTCAAAATTTTGAACAAAAACAAAATATTATTTTGTTAAACATACCTTTTTAGAGCAGACTCATCTATTTGTTTTTGAAACTAATAGATAGAGTTTCCTTTATTTTGATTTCAGTTATAACGGTAGCCAACATTGCAATAAACGCATTACTCCCGCTTATCGGCAGGCAGGTTTATTACACATAAAGACTGAATAATGTGGATTCAGAATTCGTGAGATTACCCTGTCCTCTTGTATTTGCTTCGTGCAGTGCTGTTTTCATAATTATAGATTTCAACTATTTTATATTATTTTCGACACGTCTATCAGGAATAAACCACATAACCGCCACAATTATATAGCATGCAATGGCAATCCAAGTATTCGCAAATGATAAAAATAAACCGGCAAGATATAAGAAAAGGGACATCTTTCCTTTTATATCTTTGCCGATGGCTTTTCTCAAAACAAAATCATCACTATGATTATTTATGATAGCACCCTGCAAAATAAAATAAGCAACGGCACTCATTAACAACACAAACCCATACAGTGCTACCGGCGCTGATACAGTATAATTTTCACCTATCCACGAAGTAGTAAACGGTATCAATGATAACCAAAACAACAAATGTAGATTAGCCCATAGTATTTTTCCGTTTACTTTTTCAGTTATTTGAAATAAATGATGGTGATTGTTCCAATAAATACCAATGTAGATAAAGCTAAATAAGTAACTTATAAATATTGGAATTTTGGGAATAAGTGCCTTTAAGGTTGCTTCTTCCGGAGTCTTGAGTTTTAATACCATAATGGTAATGATAATTGCAAGAACGCCATCGCTAAAAGCTTCTAATCTATTAGTCTTCATAACTATTTAATATTTATTCCTTTTAATACTAATTTTTTCCATTCCGGGTGTCGTTTTAAATACGATGCTACAAACGGACATAAAGGGACAAGCGTTAAATTTTTTTGTTCAATATCTTGAAAAACCAGTTTTACAATAGCAGCACCTATGCCTTTTCCTTCCAGCTTGACCGGAACTTCAGTATGAGTCAGGTAGATGTTATTTTGAACTCTCATATATTCAACTCTTGCTACTAATTCATCAATATGCAATTCATATTGTTTGGCTTTTTCGTTGTCGATAAGTTTATAAATTAAATCCATAAAAATTATTTCTTGGTTTATTAAATGACTTAGAACATCTCAATAAACCTGTCTGTCTGCCAACAGGTTTATTACGTATATAAGCTGAATTTATTTTCGCTTATTATACAAAATAATTTTTAATATTTGAATAAACAACAAATCCTATTTAAATTTATAAAACGACTTAGAATTGAAAACTATTTTTAACAAATCTTCGGTTAGTTGTTTATGAAAGTATATATAACAAGAAAAATTCAATCCAAAGCAATAAAACATTTAAGGGATAAAGGATTTACAGTATCGGTTTATAAAGAGGACAAACCCATTCCGAGAAATATTTTAATGAAGAATATTAAGAATGTAGATGCGTTAATTCCTTTGCTTACTGATAAAATTGACAAAGAAGTAATTGACAATATGAACAAATGTAAAATTATTGCTTGTTATTCTGTGGGTTATGAAAACATTGATGTTGATTATGCAAAACATAAAAATATAATGGTAACAAATACACCCGATGTTCTCACCGATTCAACAGCCGATTTGGCAATGACATTAGCACTTACCTGTTCCCGCAGATTATTCGAAAGTAGAAAATTAATTGATGATGGAAAATTTAAACATTGGAAACCGGACTTACTTTTAGGATATGAAATTAAAGACAAAATATTCGGAATAATAGGTGCCGGCAGAATAGGTGAAGCCACAGCAAAAAGAGCTTATGCTTTTGGAGCAAAAATAATTTATCATTCCCGCTCCGTTAATAAAAAGATGGAAAAAGATTTAAAGGCAAAAAAAACATCGTTAAATAAATTGTTAAAAATTTC
>DRJC01000107.1 GCA_011052365.1 Ignavibacteria bacterium | reverse complement strand
TTAATAAAAACACCTATTGTTAAAAACGGTAATTTATATACGATAGGAAATAACCGGAAAACTTGGAACGAATGGATTAAAGGTAATTAAAATCAATAAGCTAAAAATTAACCCTCACATTATTTAATAGTAAAGACACAATTAAATTTTTTTCTTGACAGAAAAAAATATTTTTTATATATTTACTTTGTAATTAAAAGTACTTTATTATTAAAGGAGTTTTTATGGAAACAATAGATGCACAACAAGAGTTAGTCTTTATAAAAAAAATAATGACTGACAGCAGAAAATCTGCAATATGTAACGGCAAAGCTTTTATATTGTGGGGAATACTTGTAACCATTGGGTTACTCGTAACATATTTTTCTATTATCAACCACAACCTATCTGTAATGAACTGGTTATGGCCGTCACTGATCGGTCTGGGTTGGATTATTACAATTGTTATGGAAAGCAAAGCGGCAATAAAATCAAGGACAAAAACATTTGCTGCTAAGATTCTTGCTTATGTTTGGATCGGCAGCGGTATTGCAATGACGATAATTGGTTTTGTCGGTTCTGTTTCCGGAGCATTTAGCGGACTTTACATAAATCCATTAATATCTAATATTCTCGCAGTCGGATTTTTAATAACCGGTATTTTGTATGGGAAAACTTGGGTTTCACTAATATCCCTTGGCTGGTGGGTAGGCGCAATTGTCATGTTTCTCTGGACCGGATTATATACATTTTTATTGATGTCCGCAATGATGATCCTGTTTTTAGTAATTCCCGGTGTGTTTATGTTTAAACAATATAAAAAAGAATTAATCGCGGAATAGATATGAAAGAATTTGATTATCACCAAATAGATGATGTTATACATTCAAGAATACGTCTTGCAATAATGTCTGTTTTAATTTCAATTGACGAAGCCGATTTTATTTTTCTTAGAGAAAAAGTTAAAACAACAGACGGCAATTTAAGTACACATTTAAAAAAATTAGAAGATGCGGGATATGTAGCTGTAAACAAGAGCTTTGTTAATAGGAAACCTATATCAAGATATATGCTTACTCAAAAAGGAAGAAAAGCCTTTGAGATTTATGTTGAACATTTGGAAAATTTAATTAAGAAAAAATAAAAAATTTTAGTCGGTAACTTTGTTTATCAAAGTACTTTTCTATCACAAAAATACAAGGAGTAATTATTATGTTAAAAAAAATTGCACAAAACATAGGTATTATTATTTTACTAATGATGTCTTTATCGGCAAGCAATTACGCTTCTAATTCAAACACTAAAAAAATAATATTAGAGGCAAAAAATATTTCGAAAGAAGCGTATCTAAAATTCGACAAGGTACTTTTCTTAAAATCCAACGGACTTTTGGAACGTATATTATCCTCTGAACCTTCTAATGCTGAAGCGCGTTACTATTCAGCATACAATCAGTATCGATTACTTGTTATCGAAATGAAGGAAAAGGGAAATCATTTATCCGGTTTGTATTACAAATCTGCAATTGAGAATGCAAAAAAAGTAAGTCGGATTAAAGGATACAAATCAGATGGAGATGTATTACTTGCAGCTATTTATATGATGAAACTCAGCGCAGATAAATCGGAAGCGCCCGTAATATCGGCAAAAATATATTCCCTTCTCAAAGAAGCACAATTATCGGATTCTGCTAATCCGCGAATTTATTTAATACGTGGAATTATGTTATTTAACACACCACCGATGTTTGGCGGTAATACCGATTCCGCTATTAAAAATTTTAACATGGCAATATCCCTTTTTAATAAAAAAGCACAAGAAAAAATCGACTGGGGTTATGTTGAAACCCTTGCTTGGAAAGGACAAGCATTAACCCAAAAAAATGAATACCGGCTTGCAAAAAGAACTTACGATCGAGCATTGGAGGTTGAACCGGAGTTCGGGTGGGTGAAATATAACCTTTTACCACAACTTGAGAAAATGACGATTAAAACAGCACAAAAAACGGATACAAAAACCGGTAGTATAAAAGTTATCATCATAGGCTTGAATAATAACAAAGGGGAAATGATGATAGGATTAAATAATTCAATGGAAAATTTCGAACAGGGACAAAAACCTTTTATGAGAACAACTGAAAAAATAAAAAACAGACAAGTAATATATACTTTCAATAATGTGCCGTTCGGTGAATATGCAATAAAATGTTATCACGATGAAAATGGAAACAAACAATTAGATAAAAATTTCTTCGGAATGCCGACGGAACAATACGGTTTTTCAAATAATGCTCGCGGAAGTTTCGGTCCACCTACATACAAGGATGCAAAATTTACACTGAATAAAAAAAATCTAATAATTAAAATAAGAGTGGATTAATTAACTTATGTCCAACAAGATAAATCAAATAGCACTTATCCTAATTATATTTTTAAATACCGGCTTATTGTATTCACAGAGTATCAAAATTCACGGACAAGTACTCAATACGAAAAACCGTCCGTTACCCTACGTAAACGTATATCTGCTTAATACAACAGATGGAGCAATGACAAATGAGAAAGGGAAATTTTCCTTTGTTGCAAGATCCAAAAGAAACATTATTTTAATTGCCAGTATGATTGGATATGAAAAGTATAAAAAAAGGATAAAGTTATTGAATCAAGAAAAAGTTGTAAATATTCAAATTTTCTTAAAACAAAAGGCGGTAGAACTTCCCGGAGCAGTTGTAATGGGCAGTTCTTTCAGCTCGGAAAAAGGGAAAGGGATTGTGATTAGTGCAATGGATGTATTGACAACACCGGGCGGAGCTGCCGATATTTTTCAATCGCTGAAAACAATGCCCGGCTTAACACAAGTTTCGGAAAGTGCGGAATTATATGTACGCGGCGGCGATCCTTCGGAAACCGTTACACTAATTAATCAAGCAGCGGTCTATCATCCGTATACGTATGAATCGGCTTACGGCGGTTTGTTTTCAAATATAAATACCGGAGCGGTAAAAAGTATCTATTTTTCAAGCGGCGGTTTTTCCGTAAAATATGGGAATGCCCTTTCCGGTGTTTTGGATATTGAGACAAAAAACGAGCCTATTATAAATAATTACAG
>DRJC01000106.1 GCA_011052365.1 Ignavibacteria bacterium | reverse complement strand
GCGGGTATGGCACGTGACGCAATTTTTTGTTTTAATTTTCTATAAAGTTACATCTTTTATGTTACCGTTCATTTTTCTATGATGCCGTGATTTGCGGCATGGGCTATACCCTGCTGTTATGGGCTGGGCTTTATTTTTTCAATCCTTCTGATTTTATTCTTTCAACTAATTTTTTAATCGTTTCAAGGAAATTATTTATCTCTGTTTCTGATTTTTTCGTAATTATCCATTTCAAATTTGTTCTTGCTTTTTCAAAATTCTTCTGCTTTTTTAATTCTGTTCTAAATTCAAAAATTACTTTTTCAGGATTGTTTACTTTTTTGGTTATTTCTTCAAATCCTGTATAAATACTTTGTTTAAAAACCGAAGTCGGTGGATAGCCAAAACAAAGTCCAACAAATCCGTTTTCAAATGGTAAGTTTAATGAAAATCCTTTTGACCCCCACCTCAACAATAAATTCTCTTTGTTTACAAAGTCAAATAGTCTATTAAAAACAAATTTTCCGTTTTCATTTAGAGTTTTAATAAACTTGTCCTGCGTTGTTTTTGGTAATTGTGTTTCTGACTTTACTTTTTGTCTAATAAATTCTTCGTCTCCAACGACAAAATCACTTGAAATCATTTTTATGTTAGAATTATTCACAAAATATTTGAATTCCACGCAATAAACGTCAATTCCTTTTTTTCGTAAATACAATGAAGTCTGTTTAATTTCTTTGGAAATATCCTGAGCAACAATTACCAATTTCGAATTTTTGTTCCACGAAATATTTTGACTTGCTCCATTTTCATAATATTGTTGGTGATATTCTTCCAATCCAACTTCTTCCCCGGAATAATTTTGAAAAATATCATTTAGCTGCTCGTAGTCCAAATTGTCAATAAATGATGCGTATTCAATTAATTGTGCAAGTGTTTCTCGTGGTGTTTTGTCTCTTTTTAATTCAATTACTGCCGTGTTGCCAAGTTCATCAATTCCAAGTAAGTCAATAAAAGTATTTAGATTTGTGGTTACTTGTCTGCCAATTATCAATATCTTATTGTTTTCAAAAAAGTATTCAGGATTGTTTTCAAGTAGAATTTCTAAATCAATCTCTTTATTATTTTCTTTGAATTCTCGTTCCTTGAATTGAACAAATTTCCCTTCGTTATCTATTGTAAATAATTTCATATTTCATTCTCTATTTCGGTTTTTCTGCCTTGCCCATAACGGATGGGCTATGCTGCGTGCCGCATTGTTTAAGTTTTAACTTTCTTGTTTACAAATATATTCATTTAATGTTTAATCATCTTATTACCAGCTAATTGCGGCATGAAGTATAGGTGTTGTTAGGCTTTGTTATTCTTCTAAAATTCTTAATAAATCATCATTAAGATAATATACTTCTCCTCCTATTTTTTTTGGTCTCAATATTTTATTTTCTACCAATTCATTCATGTATTTTGTTAATGTTGTCCTTGATGTTTTATTAACTATCTTTCCTATAATTTTCGGTTTTATATATGGTTGGCTAAAAATAGCTTCATTTATTTCCTTATTATACCATTTTATTTTGCTTTTTGCATAGTTCAAAGTTTCTTCCATTTGAGCAAGAATTTCATTTATCTTTTCATTTGTTATAAGTGATGTTTTTTCAACTGCATCTAACATAAACAAAATCCATGCTTCCCAAGAATTTCTTTGAGTAACAGCACTTAACTTATAATAGTAATCCTCTTTATTTAAGATGATATATTTTGATATGTATAAAATTGGTTGGGACAATAAATTCTTACTTACAAGATATAATAAGTTAAGTATCCTTCCTGTTCGACCGTTTCCGTCTTGAAACGGATGTATTGCTTCAAACTGATAATGAGCTATACTCATTTTTAATAATGGGTCAATCGGGTATTTTATATCATCGTTTAAAAATTTTATAAGATTGTCCATTAATGTTTCAATAACTTGCTCATTTCTGGGTGGTGTATAAACAATTTCACCAGGTCTTAATTCACTTTGGCCTCGTTTTATGACAATATTAGCCTGCGGTGGACGATACCCTGAACTAGTTTCTTTTATTTGATTGAATATTTGAATTATTAATTTTTTATTTATCTGAGGATTACCTTGTAAGTTTTGAAACCCGGCCCATAATGCTTCTCTATATTTTAAAACCTCCTTTATTGCAGGGTTAGAATTTTCACTCTTTTTTGTATCTGATATTGCTTTGTATAATTCATCTTCGGTTGTAAATATATTTTCAATTTCTGTTGATGTTTTAGCCTCTTGCAACGATAATGTATTCACCAACATCAAAGGATTAGGTAAACGATTTAAGTTCCCGTTTATAGTTGCTAATGCTCTTGAAGCTGTAACTAATTTTTTTAAAATGTTTAAGTTATTATTAACATCTATTTTAGGTGGTAATAAAGGTAAGTCATTATAAGGTTTCTTTCTATCAAACATAATTTAATTTCCAATTTTACTTGTCCATATTTATTACAAAATAAAACACTCTCCAAAAATACACAAAAAAATGGACAATTTATCATAGTATGTTCATTTTACTCGAAATAATGAACAATTCAATAAGTGTGGTCAATTTTTGGACTATTATTCAATTTAGGTTCATTTTAGGTGAAATTTTGAACTTTGGTATTTTTTCTAATAAAGCCTAACGGTTTGGCTATTCTGCGTGCCGCATTGTTTAAGGTTTAACTTTCTTGTTTACAAATATATTCATTTAATGTTTAATCATCTTATTACCAGCTAATTGCGGCATGAAGTATAGGTGTTGTTAG
>DRJC01000105.1 GCA_011052365.1 Ignavibacteria bacterium | reverse complement strand
GGATTGACGTATACAAATGTTTCGTCTCTTGCAGTAAGCGGTAGCAATCTCTTTGCCGGAACATACGACGGTGGCGTTTTTCTCTCTACCGATAACGGCACAAACTGGACCGCCGTTAATAACGGATTGACAAATACCTATGTCTCGTCTCTTGCAGTAAGCGGTGGCGATCTCTTTGCCGGAACGTACGGTGGCATTTTTCTCTCTACCGATAATGGCACCAACTGGACTGCTATTAATAACGGATTGCCAAATACCAATGTCCGGTCTTTTGCAGTAAGCGGCGGCGATCTCTTTGCCGGAACATACGGCGACGGCATTTTTCTCTCTACCGATAACGGCACCAACTGGACTGCTATTAATAACGGATTGCCAACAAATACTTCTGTCTATTCTCTTGCAGTAAGTGGCAGCAATCTCTTTGCCGGAACGGACGGTGGTGGCGTTTTTCTCTCTACTGATAAAGGCACAAACTGGATTGCCGTTAATAACGGATTAACAAATACCTATGTCTCGTCTCTTGCAGTAAGCGGCAGCAATCTCTTTGCCGGAACATACGGTGGTGGCGTTTTTCTCTCTACTGATAAAGGGACCAACTGGTCTGCTGTTAATAACGGATTGCCAACAAATACTTCTGTCTATTCTCTTGCGGTAAGCGGTAGCAATCTCTTTGTCGGAACATACGACGGTGGCGTTTTTCTCTCTACCGATAACGGTACAAACTGGACTGCTGTTAAAAACGGGTTGACAAATACCAGTGTCCGGTCTCTTGCAGTAAGCGGCAGCAATCTCTTTGCCGGAACACACGGTGGTGGCGTTTTTCTTTCTACCGATAACGGCACCAACTGGACTGCTGTTAATAACGGATTGACAACTTATACTTATTATATCACTTCTCTTGCAGTAAGCGGCAGTAATCTCTTTGCCGGAACGTACGATGGCGTTTTTCTCTCTACCGATAACGGTACAAACTGGACTGCTGTTAATAACGGATTGTCAACAAATACCAGTGTCTATTCTCTTGCAGTAAGCGGCAGCAATCTTTTTGCCGGAACGGGCAACGGCGGTGTATGGCGTCGACCACTGTCCGAAATAATTACTGATGTTGAAAATGACCGAAATAATTTACCAACCAACTTTGCACTTGAGCAGAATTACCCCAATCCGTTTAATCCCTCAACAACAATCAAATATGATTTACCTAAAGAAGGTTTTGTAACTCTTAAGGTATATGATATGCTTGGTAGAGAAGTTGCAACCTTAGTAAATAAGGAACAATCTGCAGGGCGGTATATAATTACTTTTGATGCTTCCGGTTTGGCAAGCGGAATTTACTTTTACAGAATATCCGCAGGCAAATTTTTGCAAACAAAAAAATTAATCCTGCTACGCTAAAGCTACGCAGGACAGGTTTTGATGAAATAAATTTGTACCATGACAGTTTCAAAAATGAGTTAACCTTCGAGGTTCTGTAGAATTTTATAAACTACTATAAAAAATATAAATCAAACATTTGTCCTAAAAGGATGCCTATGGCGTAACCTCGAAGGTTGCTTTCTAAATTACCCTGCAGCACGAGATATAAATGAAAAAACTTTTCTGCTTAAATTCATCCGGTTATTTATAATGAATGTGTTGTCAATTAAACCGCTACTATTAACTTGATCCTTTGTTAATTTGTTGGGTACTGCAAATACTATTACACCGGCACTTAGTGCGGCTTTTATTCCCGAAACGGAATCTTCAATTATTATTGCTTCGTTTTTGTTAATCTCAAGTTTTTCCAACATGTTAAGGTAAATTTCAGGATTAGGTTTCGGGTTGTTTACTTCACCTCTTGTAATTATATAATCAAAGGAATTTTCCAGTTTTAGAATTTTTAGAACTTTTTCAGCTTGCCTATAATACGACATTGTTGCCAGACCTGTCTTAAATTTTCGTTTTCTCACCATCTTTAATAAATTTATATTGAATTTACACGAATGATTTAACAGGATATTCTTATCGGAAAACATTGCTTCGTAAATTTCCAAACGTCGTGCGATTAAAATTTCCGCCGGTGATTTGCCGGGTATTTTAAACTTGTCCGGATCAATTTTATCGTAATATTTAATAATTAATTTTTCACCGACTTCTTTTCTGCTTAACCCTACTAATTCCTTAAAACTGTTTATTACTTCATTTTCACTAACACGATTGTTGCTAAGTTGTTCAATGGCTTTTCCGTACGAACGTGCTTTAAGAATTTCCGTTTGAACAAGTGTACCGTCTAAATCAAAAATTATTGCTTTAATCATATTACAAAATAAAGTTGTTGGTTAAAATTTCTAAAGCGCTATTAACTTCTGATTCTAATTGGAACGATATCACCTTCCTTTTATTTTCAATTAGTGCCTGGCGGTCTCCGAATGCCTCGGAAGTAATAAGCACACCGAATGTCATATTGGATTTATCTTCACCCGCATTATCTGGAATGGGCGCATCTTCATTAATTCTTGAAATTATCTGTATAAAAACACCCTTTCCCGCATCGCCTTTGTGAAGCTGACCTGTGGAATGAAGGAATCTTGGTCCGTACCCGACAGTAACTGCCGATTTGTATTTCTTTTGAAGGGCGGTTCTTAGTTTATGAAGCTGTTCTGTAGTTGCTTCATCGGGTTTTACGTAGGCGTGAATTGCAATATATTGATTATCCTTATTTCTAAATTCTTTGTCATCACCACCAAAGAATTCCTCTATTAGTGAATTTAAATTATCGATATTCAATTCTGTAAAGACTTTTAATCCATCACTTTTGAATTTAGGATCAGGTTGCGGAAGTTTACCTTCTTTTAAATATTCTGAAAGCATTTCTCTTGCAAGAATTTTGGCGGCTTCAACATTCGGCTGATTGAAGGGTTGAATGCCTATTCTCCATCCGGCTATTGCAGTTGCCATTTCCCACCGGAAGTATTCTCCGCCGAGTTCGTAAATATCTCTTAATACAATTTCAACTACGGGATGATCTGCATCTTTAAGTGCTTGTACCGCAACATCATTTGACTTATCATTTATAAGGTGTAAATAGATGAATAATCTGTCATCAGAATAAAACCCGGGCGATGTAACCTCTTCGCCGACTACCGGCAAAATTCCTTTACCGATTTTCCCCGTACTTTCAGCAATCAATTGTTCAACCCAGGCACCGAAGTGCGATAATTCATCAGATGTGATAAATGTAATTTTATCTCTTCCGCTATCGGCAAGCTGACCCATAATACAACCAAGTTTAGCAGGTGTGTTGTTACTATAAACGGGACAGTTCGAGCCTTCACTATTGCAAACCATTACCGCTGCATTGTTTAACAGTTTATACAAATCCACCCCGATTAGAGCTGCCGGAACTACGCCAAATAATGATAACGCAGAATATCTTCCGCCTATGTCCGGGTCATTTAAAAAAGTTTTTCTAAAGTTCAACTGTAAAGCAATTTGTTCCAACTTACTTCCAGGGTCTGTAATTGCAATGAAATGTTTACCTGCATTTTCTTTTCCTACTTTTTTAAGAGTTTGATTGTAGAAAAATTTCATGAATGAAAGTGTTTCAACCGTGCCGCCGGATTTTGTTGATATGATATACAATGTTTTTTCCGGATCAAATTGTTTGGCTTTCTCTAAAACAGACTCAGGGTATGTACTGTCTAAAACCGCCAAATCAAGATAGCCCTCTTCCACTCCAAATGTGAGTCTGAATACTTCAGGAGCTAAACTTGAACCACCCATTCCAAGAAGCAATGCCTGGGTGAAACCGTCTTTTTTTACCTCTTCAACAAATTCATTAATATCGTCCATCATTTCCATAGAGACTTCCGGGCTTTTTAACCAGCCGAGGCGGTTTGTTATTTCGTCAGGTTTATCACTCCAAACCGTGTAATCTTTTGCCCATATTCTATGAACAATATTTTGTTCTTTCAATTCAGCAATAGTGCTGTCAACTTCTTTTTGATAATTACCCAACGAAGTTTCAAAAAACGATTCGTCTTTTTTTATTCTTTCAATTTTGTCTTCTATCGCCATCATTAAATTTTCAAAAGATTTTGAAAAAGATTGTACTCCGTCCTTTTGTAATTGATTTGTAATTTTGTCTATATCAAGCCCATGTTTTTTAAATTCTTCAAGTTGCTCAATAGCTTGTTCCGTATTTTGATCCAACGTGGAAGCTATTTTCCCGTGGTCCAAAAAAGCATTAAAAGTTGCCGGCGGTACGGTGTTAACAGTTGGATTGCCAATAAGGCTGTCTACATAAAGTGTATCGGGATACAGCGGATTTTTTGTTCCTGTACTTGCCCAAAGCAGCCGCTGAACAGTTGCACCGTTTTCTTTTAATTTATTCCATCTATCGCCGCTAAAAATTTTCTCAAATGCCAGGTAAGAATTTTTTGCATTTGCAATCGCTATTTTTCCTTTAAGATTTTCTATGTGAACTCTGTCCAATTCTTTATCTGCTGCAGTATCAATTCTACTGATAAAAATTGATGCGACTGATGCAACTTTTGATAAGTCTCCTTTTCTCTCAAGTAATAATTCAAGACCTTTAAGATAAGCTTCGGCAGCCTTTTTGTAATTTTCATAATTAAAAATAAGTGTAACATTTACGTTTATTCCCGAGCCGATGAGTTCGGTAATTGCAGGTAGTCCTTCTTCGGTCGCCGGTACTTTAATCATTACATTTGGTTTGTTCAACAATGCAAAAATTCTTTTTGCCTGCTCGATTGTTTTATCTGTAAAGTGTGCTAATTTAGGACTGACTTCAATACTTACATAACCATCCAGCCTGTTGGTCTTTTCATAAACAGGCAGCATTAAATCGGTTGCAAGTTCAATATCCTTAAATGCTAATTTTTCATATATCTCTTCGGTAGATAAATCATTTCCAATAAGGCTTCTTAAATCTTCATCGTAATCATTGCTTCCGGCAATTGCCTTTTCAAAAATAGAAGGATTAGAGGTAACGCCACGTAGTCCTTTATCTATTAAGCTTTTTAATTCCCCGCCTGTTATGAATTGCCTGCGGATATAATCGTACCAGATTGATTGACCAATATCTGCGAGTTGATTTAGTTTTGACATTTTTCACTCCTATAAATTTTTATTTTTTCTAATTACTTCTTTAGCAGATTTAACGATTGGATATGTAGTGAGTCCAAACTCTTTTAATAAACTGCTTAACTTCTTACCCTTTGGACAGAAAGTTTTTATTCCCGGTACCTCCCCCTGAATGTGTTGACTGTATCGTACCCATTGATAGCGTAATAATTGTATTCATACATAACTGTT
>DRJC01000104.1 GCA_011052365.1 Ignavibacteria bacterium | reverse complement strand
TTTGAAGTTGCCGCAACAATAAAAATTACGGAAGGGATATAAAAATATGAAAGATCAAGATTTACATTTTTCAAAAACGGAACTGTTGTTAGTGTATTAAATCCTTCAAATTGTGGAGAGAAGTATATCACGGAACCGATAGCTAAACCGACAATTATTTGTCCGAGTAATTTATATCTTGCAATAAGACCGTTCGGTAGTTTTTTAATTACTTTCAAATAATCATCAAGGAATCCAATACCGCTTAAAAATACTGTCCCGGCCAAAGCAAGAACGATGTAGATATTTTCAATATCACTCCACAAAAGTACCGGTATTATTATGGAAGCGATAAGAATCAGTCCGCCCATTGTTGGGGTACCGGCTTTTGATAAATGTGTTTTTGGAGCATCAACTTTTTCAGCTTCACCTATTTGATGTTTTTGTAAAAACCTTATGATTTTAGGACCAAAATAAAGAGCAAGAAACAGTGCAGTAATTGCAGACAATGCCGAGCGGAATGTCAGGTAACGGAATACATCAAATCCCGGCGGATTAAAATTTTTATTTATAAAATCAAATAGGTAGTAAAGCATTTACTGTTTTATTCCTTCCTCAATAATTTTTGAAAACTGTTCCATTTTCATTCCCCTTGAACCTTTAATTAGAATTACCGAATTACTAAAATCTTTTTTGCATAAATAGTTTTTAAGTGCATCTCTTTTTGAAAAATGTTTGTTAATAATTTTACTGTTTTTTAAAGCACTGTTAAGATATTTTGTTTTACTGCCGGTTGTAAGTACTTCATTTATTTTAGCTTTTTTCAAAACCGGCGCTAAGTTTTTATGTAATTTTATGCTGTCTTTACCGAGTTCAAGCATATCGCCCAAAACAACAAGTTTATATTTATTCTTTCCCAAATCACCGGCAGCATTTATGGCAAAAGCCGTCGAATCCGGGTTTGCATTATAAGTGTCGTCAATTAGTATTGTGCCGTTTATTTTTTTGATATTAAATCTTTTACCTGCTGCTTTAAATTTTTTAATTCCTTTTAACAATTGTGATTTTGTAATGCCGAGACTTAATGCAACCGTTGAAGCGGATAAAAAATTATTTGTGTTATGCATTCCGTAAAACGGAAGCGTTACTTTATAAGTGTGATCCAAGTATTTTATTTCAACAATATCTCTTCCGTCTTTTGTTTGCCCTAAAATGCCTGCTTGAAAATCCGAACTTTTATTAAAGCCGTATGTGATTTTATTGTTAAAATATTTTCTCGACTTTCTTAAAAGCGGGTCATCATTATTTATAAAAACCACTCCGCCGTTTTCATCGCTCACTCTAAACAAAGATAATTTCTCTTTAAGAACGCCCTCCTTATTCTTAAAATATTGAAGGTGTGAATAACCGATATTTGTAATCAAAGCATATTCCGGTTTTGCAATTTTTGAAGCATATTCTATTTCACCGAAATGATTTGTTCCCATTTCAAGTACAAGAAAATCATTCTTTGAATCCGTATCTAAAATTGTCAACGGTACACCGATTTGGTTATTATAATTAGCTTTTGTTTTATTCACTTTATATCTTTCTTCTAAAATTTGAGCCAGCATATCTTTTGTTGTTGTTTTACCTGCGCTTCCTGTTATTCCGATAATTTTTATATTTATTTTATTTCTCCAAATATTTGCCAAATCACCCAGAGCTTTGGTTGTATCTCTCACGGTTATCACCGGTATATTCAGCCTGTTAAATTTGCCGTAACTTTTTTCATTTATTACAACTGTCGTTGATCCGTTTTTAACGGCTTTGTTTACAAATGAATGACCGTCAAAATTTTCTCCTTTAATTGCGACAAATACAGAATTTTTTCTGACATTTCTTGAATCAATTGTTACCGATGTAACAGGTTTAAACACATCAGGATTATAAATAACCGCCGTCGGCAGATTGAAAAAATCCTTTAGGTTTAACCTGATACTGCTCATACTTTCAAAAAACTTTGTGCTATTTCTTTATCTGAAAAATGAAAACGCTTCCCTTTAATTTCCTGGTAATCTTCGTGTCCTTTTCCGGCAATTAAAATTACAGCGTCTTCTTCCGAACTTTCTATTGTCTTAATTATTGCTTCTTTTCTATCTGCAATAATTTCGTAATTGTTTTTTTCTACACCTTCTTCTATTTCTTTTATTATTGTCAAAGGTTCTTCATCTCTCGGATTATCGGTTGTAATAATAACTTTGTCACTCAACTCGGCAGCTATTTTTCCCATCTCAGGTCTTTTACTTTTATCCCTGTTTCCTCCGCATCCGAATACGGTATAAACAGGACGCTTTTCTTTTGATATTTGTCTAATAGCAAGCAAAGCTTTTTCCAAACTATCTGCCGTATGTGAATAATCAATTATAACGGTTTTATTTTCAATTTTGATTTTTTCAAATCTTCCGGGAATTTGTTCGGTATTTTTAATTCCCTTAATTGCAGTCTCTGTTTTAACCCCGAATAAAATCGAAACGGCAAAAGCAGCACAAGCGTTGTATGCATTAAATTCCCCAATAAGAGAAGTACTTACGTTATATAAATTATTGTCATAATTAATTACAAACTCGGTTCCATTCAAATCGTAATTAATTTTACTGATATTAAAATCTGCATTCGATGCTTGTCCAAAGGAGTATAACGGCGCTTTAGAATTTTTAATTAGATCGATGCTGTGACTATCATCAGTGTTATAAACACCAAATGCAGATTGAGAGAGAGAGAGAAATAGTTTTCTTTTGGCTGAAAAATAATTATCAAAATTTTTGTGAAAGTCTAAATGATCCGATGAAATATTTGTAAAAACTCCTGCACTAAAGTTTAAAGAATGTGTGCGTTCCAACTCCAATGAGTGAGACGATACTTCCATAACTGCATATTGGCATCCTTGTAAATACATGTCATTCAGTAACTTATTCATATCATTCGACTCAGGCGTTGTAAGAGATGAATCTATTTTTTTATCTCCGATATAATTTGCAATAGTTCCTGTTAATCCCACTTTGTAACCACCGGTTTCTAAAATTTTCTTAAGAAAATATGATGTTGTTGTTTTCCCGTTTGTCCCGGTAATACCAATAAGTTTCAGCTTATCCGAGGGTGAATCCCAAAAGTATTTTGACAATTCAGCAAGTGCTGTCCGGCTGCTGTTAACAACTATTTTAAGAACATTTTGATGACTGAATATTTCATCGGGAACACTTTTATCATCTTCTAAAACAACTGCAATAGCGCCTTTATTTATTGCATCTAAAATAAATCTATGTCCGTTTGTTTTATATCCTTTTATAGCTACAAAAATTGAATTCTTTTTTACTTTTCTCGAATCATAAACAATAGCTTCCACATCTTTACGCTGGAATTCCCCTGTAACTTGAACAGCATGAATATTATTTAAGAGGTTACTTAATTCCATCAGTAAATTTTAACTCCTTTTAATGAAGTTTCTTTCGCATCTACTTTGCACAATAAACCGGTTCTTAGTTTTGTACCGGGTCTTATACTTTGTTTTACTATCTTTCCTGATCCGCTTACTTTAAATCTTATTCCGAGTTTTGTTAAAATTGATATGGCGTCCGAAAGTGTTCTGTTAATTAAGTTCGGCATAACATTCATTCTTGCCTTGCTTATATCACCGGTAAAATCCAGGTTCAAACGTTTTAAATTTCCCTTGGTTTTATAATTCTTTTTTACATAAACAGCTTTTATATTTTTAACAGGAATTATGTTTTCTTTCTTTTCCAAAAATTTATTATAGTTGTTCTTTATTATTCTCTCTGATATTTTTTTAAAGATTGGTGCCGCAACCTGTCCGCCGTATCTACCGATCTTTGGAGAATTAACAAGAATCAAAGTTATTATCTGCGGGTTATCCACGGGGAAAAATCCGATAAATGATGAATTATATTGGCTTTTAGAATACTTACCATTTATCAATCTTTGTGAAGTGCCTGTTTTTCCACCGGCATTAATAAATTTAATTTTAGCATTTATTCCTGTCCCGCCTTCCACAACAGTTGATAATATTTTTCTAATTCTCCGGGAAGTATTTTTAGATATCACTGTTCTGACTAAGTCCGGGTTTGAATTATAAACTATGTTCCCCGAAGCATCGGTTATCTTTTTAATTATTTGCGGTTTAAATAATGTACCTCCGTTAACAAGTGCTGAGTATGCAGAAATTAATTGAATGGGTGTTACTGCAATTTCATAACCGAACGACATGAACTCTTTTGAAATCCTTGACCATTGGTCGGGTTTTTTTAATTTACCCTTTACCTCACCCGGTAAAGAAACAGAAGTATAATTCCCGAAACCAAATCCGCGCAGATATTTGTAATAAATTTCATTATCAATTTTTCGTACCAGCTTAGCTATACCGATATTACTCGAATATTTAATAACCTCGGAAACTGTAAGCCATCCTCTTTTGTGTGTGTCCGTTACATAAGTATTATAAAATTTATACCTTCCGTTTTCTGCAAAAACTTTGTCATTTTCTTTTACAAGATTTTGATCAAGCAATGCAGCCAATGTTATTGATTTAAATGTTGAGCCGGGTTCGTACGTGTCTGTAACGGCTCTGTCTTTTCTTTCCGCATCATTATATTTCCAATAAGAATTAGGATCGTACCCCGATGTATTGGCAAGAGCTAATATCTCTCCGTTATTCGGGTTCATTATAATGCCAAGGGAATAATTTCCACCGTATTTTTTTAATCCATTAGTTAATTCTTCTTCTAAAATTTTTTGATAGGTTTTGTCAATAGTTAAAAATAAATTATTACCCGGAACAGCATTTTTAGTCTTGTCTTCTTTTACCGTAATAATTTTACCCTTTGCATCTCTCTCGACTAATCTTTGTCCGTTTATACCTGCAAGTTGGCTGTTGAAATAATTTTCTACTCCGTTTACACCTTTAAATTGAGAATTTACATAACCAAGAATATGTGAAGCAAAATTGTGATAATAATAAACTCTTGAAATTCCTTTCCTGTAATAGTACCCTGGTAGTTTTAATTTCATTAAATCTTTAGCATCTGAAATCTGGATGTTTTGTGCTAAAGTTATTGTTTTGTTTTTACCTTTCATTTTTGTTAAAAAGAATTGCGGTGTTTTTTTTGTTAGTTTTGAAAACTTTTTTGCCAGCTCTTTTTTTGCCAGCCTGTTTGTTTGTGAAAGGTCCAGGTAAAATGTTGCATCATTTTTATTGTATGCAAGCAGAACATTATTCCTATCGTAAATCAAACCTCTTTCGGCTTGAATTTTCTCGATTTTCATTTGCTGTCTTTCGGCAAAATATTTTAATTCATCGCCCTGAATCAGTTGAATATTTACAAGCTTGACAATGATAATTGAAAATAAAGCCAACATACCGAGTAAGACCAAAAATGCACGGGAGTTATTCATTTTTCCCTCCCAGTTTTTTTGACAGAGCTTCAATCTTTGATTTTTTAACAATTAAAGTTTTTGCCGGTTTTAAATATCTAATTAGGCCCAATTCATTTTTAGCAATATTTACAATTCTTTCTTCGGATGTTAAACTCTGCTTCTGAGCAAATAAGTTTGTTCTCGAATTTTTTTTGTTGTTCAATTCTTTCTGCAATAGGACTTTGTCTTTTGTAAGTATATCATATTTTAATTTTACCCCAACATAACTAAGAACAAAAATTGCAATCGTTACAATTAATATCAGGTTAAACAGTATCGTTTTTTTTGAATTCTTTTTCATATTCTTACGGCTGCCCTTAGTTTGGCACTTCTTGCTCTTCTATTAATAGATATTTCTTCAGGCGAAGGATAAACAGGTTTTCTCGTTATAATTTTTAACCTTTGAACTTTATCACATTGGCATACGGGGTAATCTTTCGGACAAACACAAGTGAGAGCTTCATACTTAAATTTTTCTTTAACTATCCTGTCTTCCAATGAGTGATAAGTTAAAACAACAATTCTACCGCCCTCAGCAAGCAAGTCTACCGAATCATCCAAAAATGTTTTTAATACATTTAGCTCTTTGTTTATATAAATTCGTAATGCTTGGAATACACGTGAAAGGGTTTTATTTAAAAATCTTTCCGGCACAATATCAGAAATAATACCGGCAAGATCGGTAGTGGTTTTTATTGAACCGGCTTTCCTTTTTTCGATAATCCTTCTAGCAATTTTTCTGCTGTTCCTTTCTTCACCGTATTTAAAAATAATATTGGATATTTCATCTTCCGCAAAAGTATTGATTAGTTTAGCAGCAGTAAGTTTAATTGTTTTATCCATTCTTAAATCTAACTCAGCTTCCTTTCTAAATGTAAATCCGGAAGCAGGATCATCAATCTGGTGTGATGAAATACCCAAATCAGCAAAAATGCCGTTAAAAGCTTTTATGGATTCAAGCTTAGCTATTATTTTTATTTTTGAAAAATTAAAGTTATAAAGCTTCATATTTTGTTCTTTGCCCAATATTGATTTAGAGTAATTAAACGCATCTAAATCAACATCGGTTGAAATTAAAAGCCCGTCTTTATTAATTGTTTCTAATATTTTAGATGAATGTCCGCCAAAACCGAGAGTACCATCAAAATAAGTTCCGGACTTATCTGTTATCAAATAGTCAATACTTTCATTAAGTAAAACGGGTGTATGAAAATCACCCATTATTGACCCATTACTTTTGCAGCAATGTCCTCGTACGTTTCTTGAGAACTATTTAAATAATCTTCATAAACTTTGGGGTTCCAAACTTCAATTTTTTTTAACGCCCCAAGTATGATTACTTCTTTTTCTATTTTTGCATATTCTAAAAGTTTTTGCGGTATTAAAATTCTTGATTGTGAATCAAAAGAATCTTCAGATGCGTGTTGGAGAATCATTCTTATAAATTTGGCTTCTTTGGGTTGAAACGGATTTAGCTGTAACAATTTTTCTTCAAACTTCTGCCATTGGTCAAGGGGATATAAATCAATACACAATGCAGTCCCTTGTGTCATTACAAATGTTTCATTGGCTTCAGCCGAGAGATGTTTTCTTAGCTTTGCGGGAATGCTGATTCGCCCCTTTGAATCTACTGAATATTTAAATTGTCCTCTAAACATAATCCGCCAAATTTTAAATGGTCAAATTCACCACAATTCCCCACTGCTCCCCAAAATAAGACAAAAATTATTGTAAAGTCAAGTAAAATCTATAATTTTTTACCACTATAAATATTTAGGCTTCCCACTTACATAACAATTTACTTTAAGTGATTGTCTAAATCGTTTTGATACAAGCAAGTTAGAAATCAAGAAATCTAAGGTGTTGTTTTTTAAGGGGTTAAAAAAAAATAGTTTTTTTTTCTAAGTGCTTGAAGGTTTTTCTAAGGTGAGTTAAAATTGACATGATTGATTTTTAGAAATCAAATTTTTCAACTGAATAAATAATGCCTTGTAAGTGGCTTCTTTTGGTAGAATTAAATATTAATTTTTTGGGACATTATTGTGGATAGCATAATCAAAACAAATTCAATAGTTTTATTAAATCAGCACCAAGCTGAAGGGTGTGTTGTGCAACTAATAAATTGTCATTTCGAAGGAGCCTGCCTGTCCGGTAGGCAGGTCTTCGACTGAGAAATCTTTCACTTTTGTTGAGAAAAGATTTCT
>DRJC01000103.1 GCA_011052365.1 Ignavibacteria bacterium | reverse complement strand
TTTACCTTCATCTATCTCGAATAAAAAGTTCTCCAAAATAGCCATTGGTGTTCTGGTTGGCACAGCAGGTATTACCTTTGATAAGAGTTTTTCCAACTCTTTACTATTTAAATTAAATTCCATTAATAATACTCCTTTTAAACATTATAAATTACTACTTTCTGACTTTAATCTCAATCAAAGATTAATAAAAAAGTTTGTTTTTCTGTTAATTTTTAAGTTTTTTATGCTTTTTTCTATGGACTTGTGGGATTACTTTGATCATCGCTTGACGATAATGTTGCACTAAGAGTAAAAACACCATTTAGCAACGTACTTGTATATATTATAAGAATTTTTGTTCCTGCTTTTAGCTTTACCGAACCGGAAACATCACCAGATATTGATTTGCTTGTAGCCCCAACCGGAATAGAAAAGTTTGTCGCATAGGTATAAGTTCCTTTCGATATTCCTTTAATATCTACCCTCTGACCAATTGCTACCTTTATGACCTGACCTCTAAAATTAACCATTATATCAGTGGCTGATAAATTATTAAAAGAGAGCCTATTGTCAACGGTTGTTTTACACCCTTGAAAAGACAGGGTAATAAAAGAAAACAGGAAAATGAAAAGATAAATTTTTTTCATTAATCTTTTATAAAATGAAAAGTTAAGTATAGTTTAACTAACAAAAAAATATAAAGAGAATCAATATTAAAAAGAATTTATTAACAACATTAATTAATATATAATATACTTTTAAATAAACTAATAATAGTTATAATCATGTTAATATGTTAATAAACAGATAACTTTATATAAACAAACCTTTTAGGTTTTAACTCTTTGTTGAAAAGTTGTTCTCTTTTTTAATTTAACAAACAAATTTTTTTTATACATACATTATTAACAAATATTTTTTGAGTTGTTAACCATATATCAACACTGTTAATTGCTGTCCAACTCAATTTTTTCTTTTATTTTATCAACAAGTTCTTTCATTGAATTATCGGTGTTTATACTGCTTTCAATTGATGCACATCCATGTATAACAGTTGAATGATCTCTACCCCCAAAATGAAGACCGATTGTTTTTAATGAAGATCGGGTTAGTTCCTTTGAAAGAAACATAGCAATTTGTCTTGCAAGCACAACCTCTTTTTTTCTGGTTTTGTCTCTTATTTTATCCTCTCCAACATCTAAAAACTTACAAACAATAGATGTAATATATTCTATTGTAACATTAACTTGCCTGGTTGTGGCTATTTCCTTAACAGTTTTTTTTACCAAATTAAAATCGATTTCTCTTGAGCTTAGAGAAGCATTTGCAAGAAGTTTAATCAAGCAACCCTCTAACTCACGAATATTAGAAACAATGTGCGAAGCAATATATTCAAATATTTCAGTGGGAAGTGACAAACCAAAATCACTTGCTTTTCTTTTTAAAATGGCTATTCTTGTTTCAAAATCCGGAGGCTGAATATCCGCAGATAATCCCCATTGAAACCTGGAGATTAGCCTTTCGTTCAAACCTTTAAGATCTTTGGGTGGTTTATCGCTGGTTAATATAATTTGTTTACCGGATTGATGAAGTGTATTAAAAATATGAAAGAATAAATCCTGTGTTTTTTCTTTTCCAATTAAAAACTGGATATCATCCAAGATTAAAATATCCATGTTTTTATAAAAATTAGAAAACTCATTTACTTTGTTCGATTGTATGGCTTCCACAAACTCGATTGTGAAAATATCAGAAGATAAATAAATAGCTCTTTTAGAAGGAAATTTTTGAATGATCCTGTTGCCTATTGCTTGAATAAGATGAGTTTTACCCAAACCGACACCACCATATACAAACAATGGATTAAAAGATGTACCTCCCGGATTATCACCAACGGCACCGGCTGCTGCTCTCGCTAATTGATTACCTTCACCTTTAATAAAATTATCAAAAGTATATCTTGGATTAATAAAGGTTTCAAACTCAGGTTTTTTTATTTGTTCTGTCTTTTCAACTTTTTTTGGTTGTTGAATTGTTTCAGGTATTTGTTCGTCTTCCGTTTCTTCAGCTATTACATAAGTAAGATTAGCATCAGGACCAATTACAGATTTAATAGTTGAATGTATTAATGAATTATAATGTTCATCTATCCATTCCCAAAAGAATTGACTGGGTAGCAAAACCTTTATTGTTGAGTTATTAACATTTATTGGTTTTATAGGTAAAAACCAAGTGTTGTAAGACATTTGGGAAACGTTTCGTTTTATATTAACTAAACACTTTCTCCATATTTCATCAGAACTTAAAACAATTTTGTTAGAAAAGAGAGTCTCAGCCATTAAGATTTATCCACAAAGTAAAAAATAAAAAAAATAAGCATTTCCATAAAAAAACAAACAAAAAAAAGGAACAACAATTTTTATTCACAAGTTGCCCACATTAAACACCAACCCATAACCTTTCTTTTTATATAAAAATACATATGTTTTTATAAAGTTATTAAACATCCTCTATGCGTTAAACAAGAAAATAAAAAATTTGAGAATGTGGAACATTTTCACAAAAAAAAGTTATCAACATAATATCAACCAAAACGGTTTGGTTTTAACACATATAATAAATAAATAAAAATTGATTTACTTTCAAATTAATTTCAAAAAAAGATTTTAAAATCTTGTTCGAAAAACAGATTTTTATAAGAAGAAACCTCTTGTATTTATTCCTGTTTTTCTATATTTTTACACTCTTTTGAGTAGAAAGGAATAATAATGAAAAGAACGTATCAACCAAGCAATCGTAAAAGAAAAAACAAGCACGGATTTCGTGAAAGAATGAAAAGTGTTGGCGGAAGAAAAGTGCTTGCAAGCAGAAGAAGCAAAGGAAGAAAAAAATTAACAGTTAGTGATGAGAATTAGTTTCATTGAAACAGTTCGGGCTATCTACTGTTGAAAAACTAAAAAGAAGAAATGAAATAAAAAAAGTTATTTCATTTGGGACAACGATTTTTTCTGCAGACAAAAAAATAAAAGCTATTTATTTTGTTGAGGAAAATCAAGAAAAGACAGCCGTAAAAATAACACCTGCTGTATTTAAAAAGCTTGGTTGTGCTGTTTGGAGAAACAGAATAAAGAGACTTATTAGAGAATCTTACAGATTAAACAAACATGAACTTATTCTCAAAAGTACAAGAAAGAAAAAAGATTTAAAAATAATTTTTTCTCCCCAAAACATTAACGAAAAAACAAACAAACATGTTAAGTTAGATGAGATACTGCCTGGCATGTTAGATGTAATAAACAAAATTAAAGAAAAGATATAAATGAAATGAGAAAAATATTTGTATCATTGATTAAAGTTTACCAAAAAATTCTTTCTCCTCTTTTCCCACCATCTTGCAGGTTTTATCCGACTTGTTCTGAATATTCAGCACAGGCGATTACAAAACATGGTGTTTTAAAAGGTTTAATAAAATCAATTTGGAGAATTCTTAGGTGTAATCCATTTTCAAAAGGCGGATACGACCCAATAGATTAACGGAAAAAACATGGACAAAAACACAACAATAGCATTTATACTAATAGGAACGATTTTAGTCTTTTGGCTTTACTTAAATTCCCCGGAGCCACCGGTAAATCCTCCAACAACAAAATCAAATAGATCCCTTGTTAAAAAAGATTCTTCAAAAATAAACAAAGAAAAAGAAGCAATAATAAAAAAGAAAAAATCATTTAACAAAGAGATTGTTAAATCTAAAAAAGTTACTTCTTATGGAAAATATTTTAAATATTATGATAAGAAAGGTGAAAATGTAACAATTGAAAACGATCTTGTAAAGATGGTATTTTCAACAAGAGGCGGGAACATAGTTAGGTATTATCTTAAGAAGTTTAATAACTGGTACTCTGTCGGAGCCAAAAAAGATGAAAATATTGAAAAGACAAAGGTTCAATTAATTGATTATAAAAAAGGCGGATCATTAAATCTTTCTTTTATTTCAGAAGATGGTAAAGCGATTAATACAGGCAATCTTCTTTTTAAAGTTGAAAACGGAAAAACGTTTTATAAAATATCCGGCAATGATTCTATATCCGTTTCTTTTACTTACAGTGAAGACAAAACACATTACATCAAAAAAGATTATACTTTTTATGGGGACAAGTACAATATTAAAACAAGCATTAAGCTTGGTGGCATGAATGATCAAATAAGCAACAACGCTTATAACTTAGTTTGGAACAACGGAATAAATTTTGTGGAATATAATTCTGTTGATGAAGCTAATTATTCAGATGCAAGCGTGTACTCCGGTGGAGAAAAAACAACAATTGACGCATCTAAGGTTGGAGAGGTTGAAGATAAAGAATTTAACGGAAGCATAAATTGGGTTGATATCAGGAACAAATATTTTGTAGCCATAATTATCCCAAAAAATCCGTCTTCGGTTGACGGAGCTTATTTAAGTGGTACAAGGAAAACACTTCCCAATAATGGAGTAAAGGAAACATACAGCGCTCAAATTACAGTGCCTTTTAGAAATTTAGATTATGAGGAAACAAGCTTTGATGTTTATTTAGGACCTGTAGATTACGATATACTGAAGAATTATAATAAAGACTTACAATCCATTGTAGATTTCGGAAGCTTTTTTGGTCTAAAAATAATAGTGCGCCCAATAGCAGAATATATTCTTTTACCGTTATTTAATTTTCTTCATATTTTTATACCTAATTATGGTTGGGTAATAGTTATTTTTTCCATAATTATAAAATTAGCCCTCTACCCGCTTACCAAACAAAGCTTTCAGTCAATGAAGAAAATGCAACTTCTTCAGCCTAAAATAACCGAATTAAAAGAAAAGTTTGGCGACGACAAACAGAAGATTAGCAAAGAAACAATGAAGCTTTATTCTACTTATGGGGTTAATCCTGCGGGGGGATGTTTACCCCTGGTGTTGCAAATGCCAATCTTTATTGCTCTTTGGGGACTATTTAAATCTGCGATCGAATTAAGACAGCAGCCCTTCTTTGGTTGGATAACAGATCTATCAAGCCCGGATATTATTTATACACTATCGTTTAAACTTCCAATCATCGGTATTAGTGAGATAAGTGGTTTGGCAATATTAATGGGAATAACAACATACTTCCAGCAAAAAATGAGTGTTAAAGACCCAAACCAAAAAGCAATTATTTATATAATGCCTGTCTTTTTAACACTGTTGTTTATGAGTTTTCCATCCGGCTTGAACCTTTATTATTTTTTGTTTAACGTATTATCCATAGGTCAACAATATATCATTAATCACCAACACGATGGAGCTGAATTAGTACCTGTTAAAAAGAACAAGAAAAAATCAGGTGGATTTATGACAAAAATGATGGAAGCAGCAGAAGAAAAACAAAAAACTCAAAAAAAGAGAAAAAGATAAAAAGATATTTTTATGTTTGTTAAGCACTTATATTAACTTATTTTTTATAGGTGCTTAATTTTTATCTCTTTTATGATCAACAAAAAAAAAATATTTTCATTTCTATTATTGTTTGCATTTATAATCAGTGCACAAACTACGTTCTCTCAAAAACTTACTTTTGAGGTAAAAACAAAAACCAAAGAACTACCGTTTGGTTTAGAACAAAGAATTTTTAAAAACAAACTTGTAGTAGGTATTGCTTTATCGGGTGGGGGTGCAAGAGGATTTGCCCAAATAGGTGTTCTTAAAGCATTCAAAGAAGAAGGAATTACTATTGATGTTATTACCTCAACAAGTATGGGAAGCATCATAGGCGGTTTGTATTCAATGGGTTATAGTATTGATGAAATAGATTCTATTGCTAAAAACACCGATTGGGATGCGCTGTTAAAACTAAACAGGAAAACTAATAGAAGAGACTTATATATAAATCAAAAAATAACCGAAGATAAAGCTGTTTTCAGTTTAAGGCTTGACGGATTCAAACCGGTTATACCTACATCATTAAATAACGGAGAGAAAATTTCTAATTATTTAAGCCTTCTCTCACTTAAAGCTCCCATCCATGTAGAAAAAACATTTGATGAATTATATACAAAATATAGGGCGGTCTGTACCGATTTAATTTCCGGCAAACCGGTTGTCCTTAAATCGGGATCTATTAGTCAGGCTATGCGTGCAAGTGCAAGCGTATCTTTTTTGTTATCACCAATTAAATTAGACTCTTTTTTGTTGGTTGACGGAGGACTCGTAGCAAACATTCCCGTAAGCATTGCCAAATCTATTGGTGCCGATTTTGTTTTTGCTGTAAACACCACCAGCAGACTTCATAAAAAAGGAGAGCTGAAATTACCCTGGGTAATAGCAGATCAGATAGTAAGTATTCCTATGAAGATTTTAGATGATGAACAATTAAAAAAAGCAAATGTTATAATAACTCCGCAACTGAATGATCACTTAGCAACAGATTTCAACAACATTGATTCAATTATTACAAGCGGGTATGTATCAGCTAAATTAAAAATAAGAGGTGTTAAAAAATATTTAGATTCTTTGTCGACAAGAAGACAAATAGACTCACTTGTGTATTTTAAAAATCTCACAATAGGAGAAACCGCAACAAATTTAGAAAAAATCTTTTATAAAAAATTATCTAACAAAAAAAGCTTCACTAATTTTGATTTAATGTTATACTTAGATTCTATTTTTTCAACAGGCAATTATAAAAGTGTTAAGTCCGAACTAAACACAACAAAAGAAGGTTTTACAACATTAAAAATATTTGCAGATAAAAACACAACTATAAATAAGATAACAGTTGTGGGTGCGAATAAAAAGAACACAAAATATATAGAACAAATTCTTTCTAAATTAAAAGGCAATCCATATAACGTAAAAAAACTACTTTCTAAATTGATAAACATATCTAAACATTACAGAAAAAGAGGGTTTGTTTTTACAGAAATAGAAGAAGTTAATTTTAACAAAAAGGATGGCTCTCTTTTTATAAAAATTGATGAAGGAAAAATCTCGGATATTAAGATAACAGGAAAGATAAAAACGAATAAGAAAATAATATTGAGAGAATTTAACATAAATAAAAACGGGGTCTTGACTTTTGAAGATATAAAGAAAGGGCTTAATAATTTAAGAAACTCAAATCTTTTTGATAATATCGTTATTATATATCACCATAAAACAGGAAAAAACATTTTAAATATAAAGCTAAACGATAAGCCAAGCAGTTTGTTAAGGTTTGGGTTTAGATTGGATAATGAAAACAAAGCTCAATTTAGTTTTGATATAAGAGATGATAATTTAATGGGCACCGGGGCTGAATTGGGTTTTTTAGTTACTCTAAGCAATAGAATAAAATCTTATATGTTGGAACATAGAGCTAATAGAATTTTTAACACATATTTAACATATAGCGTGAACCTGTTTTATAAATTCAACGATGTCTTTTCTTATAAAAATGATCCTATAATATCAGAGGCTGAATTTTCAAGATCTATTTCAGGTGAATATAGACAAATATTTTATGGTGCATCAATAACATTTGGAACACAAGTAAAGAAATTTGGTAATTTAACTTTAACCGGTAAATATGAGATAGATGAAATAAAAAATAAATTCGGCAGTTCGGTTACACCAAGCAAGGACAGAATAGTTAGTTTTAAACTTAATTCAATAATCGATACTCAGAATAAATACCCATATCCGACAAAAGGAATTTATTTTAACGGGTATTACGAAACAGGACAATCTATTTTGGGCAGCGAAATCAGTTATATTAAAGCTGCTTTTGAATATAAGAATTATTT
>DRJC01000102.1 GCA_011052365.1 Ignavibacteria bacterium | reverse complement strand
TCGAAATGACACTGGCGATAGTTCTGCAACAGACCCTAAAGTTAACGGCAATAATTGTTTGAAAGAAATTAAATTTGTGTGAAATTAAAAATGTTTGTTTTAGAATTCCTGTAAAAAACATTGCTGTCAGTTTTTCCGAAGGAATCACTTTGTGATAACCGACGGTTTAATGTAGCAGTCAAGTATCCCGGCTTTTCCGTGGGAATCCTTGAATAGCCACATTTGTTTTTCGTCAAAGGTACAGAGTTTTAATGTAATCTTTTTTTCCCGGAGTAATAAATATCTCTTTTGTGGAAACGGGATGGAGATGTTTTACTCATACCACGAAACAATTTCGTAAAAACCTGTATTTGGAAATGTCGGTGGAAAACTGAACATCAACCTGTTATCATATTTATAACTTTTATTAAAGCCGCTTGTAACTCCCCGCCAGTTAAATGTACCCACCGGTCGCCTGATTCTTTGCGATATTCCTCCCAATAAATTTATTGTACCGCTGGGTCCTCTTCTCTTATAATTTTCAGCGCCAAAGCCGCCTTTTTCTACATATATTGCGGCATCAATATTAATTCCATTATTATTTGCACTATTGTCGGTAACATAAACGTTGTTTTGGGCAATAATTCCCAGCAGATCTTCAGATGACGGATCTTTTACTGGGTCTTTATCATAAACAATATCATCATCTATGTACACGTTGCCTTTACTGCCTCTACCTCCAACACCAATTGTATATTGACCCTTAACTTTGCCGCTTATTCTTAAAATAGCATTATTAACAAATATAGTTCCGTTTGGAGCAAAAGTTTTTGCCGGAACAGTTGTCCATTTTCCTTCTTTATTATCATTATGCTCACCTTCATCATCATCCTCCCTTCCTCTCCTTCTCTTTTTTTTCTTCTTTTGGGTTGAATATTTATATTTTATATTGTCACCGTCAAACTTAATATAAACTGTTTTTTTGCCTGTAATATATGCCCCGCCATTTCGTGCGGCAGTTCTTAAATCTTTAACTCCGTTTTTGGGTAATTTAAGATTAACCCCTTGCTCAAAACCCCCTAAGAATTTAGGCGTTGCGCCTCTTCTTAAATTTAAAGCTTTTTTTGATGTTACCTTACCCATAAAAACCGGGGATCCGTCAATGTTCATAACATCTTGTGAGTGTAATGGACCCCAAACAGTATCCCCAGTGGTCCACCAAATATTATTACCTTCATTTTGAGAATAATATGCAAATTTGGAAAATTTGCTCGGCTGTAAGGTTATCTGCACAGTGTCCTTTTTGCCACGAAAAGTCCCGACAGAATTTATTCTTATTATTTTTCTAAAAGCGTCTAAAACATCAACAGTTACATTTATTTTACCATTCTGATAACTTATGTTTTTATATCCTTTTTTCCAGGATTTGTTTAAATAAATTTGATTTGCTGCAATATTTGCTCCGCTCACTGCAATATTATATGCTGTAACCGTTGCGTGATAATCAGCCATATTAGAGACGGATCTTGTTGATGCAGAGCCAATATTTTTTTCCATTATTAAAAATATTAAGCTAAAACCCAAGACTACTATTAAAATTGCTTTTCCGCCCATTTTTTATTCCTCTTATCTATTACTTAAATTTCTTGCTGTCAATTTAATTTGTCTCCAAAACGCCACGGTGTATACCGAATCCCAGGCTTCGCTATTTTCAAACTGAATATCAATTTGAATTGAACTTATAAGTGCAGGCAAAGTAACCGGACTTTGATTAATTGTGTTGTTCAATGCGTCAAAATATTTTAAAGTAAATTTGGTAATACCTACATTAGAACTTTTAGGTACATCATTATTTACAACACGATATAAAAGCCTGTCTCTTTTATTTGGGGTGTTGGAAAGCTCTGAAGTTGGACCGGTATAATAATAGATAGAATCCACAACTCCATCATTATTTACATCAGTTAAAAACTTTATACTATTTGAGTCCGCATATAAAATAGCTTTTCTGGGGTCAGGTATTTTTTTCCAATCCTTACAATAACCGATTTTTCTAAAATCACTTTCCAATACCTCTACCTCGGAAACCATTTCTTGTTGAACAATTAATTCTGAGTTGCTATTATAAAGCGTACTCGTAGCCGAATTATTTAATCTAAACAAAATTATCAACATTAATCCGCCGACAAGCATTGACCCGATTATATCTATAATTGTATTAAATCCCATATTATCTAAACACCCAATAACTATAAAGAGTTGATACCGTAACAGTATCCGTCATTGATTTACTTGTTATTTTAACGGTTATTTTTTTTGTCCATCGTTTGCTACTTATTATTTTATCCGGGTTTGTATCATTAACATAGCCTACAGAGATTGAAACTTTAAATTTTGCAGACGGCATAGTTGAATCGGTATAACTGTAACCGTTGTAATCATCTACATCATCGAACTTTGAATATGTTTCATTTTCCGGACCCAAACGACTTTTGGTTGTTAAATACTTTTTATTAGTTAATGTATTGCCGATAGTTTTTTCATCAAATGCTTTCTTAGTAATTTTCCCCAGCATTGTATTACCTATAGAAAGTGCAAGTATATCAAATTTGGAATTATACATAGTGCTTGTATTTTCCAGGGAAATGGAATTAACTCTCAACACCATTGCCGAAAGAAAAATCATTGCCCCCATAGTTAATATCATTTGTCCCGTATTCATTTATCTTTTTTTATACCTTATTAATATATAAGATTAATATAGTAATATAATTTATATGTTTTCTTACTCAAATATTGTGCTAAAAAAAAGAAGTTATTTATTTTCAAAAAAAGGGGCTTTTATAACAAACTTCTTTTTTAAGAAAGTAAAACCTACATTATAATCGGTAATTTTTACCTGTTAAATATAAGTTTGATTAAAAACCGTCTATTTCACACATAACACTCCACAAGTAACATTTACCGATTCGGTAATGTTTACTTGTAATAATTACCGATTCGTTTGGTGCTTACTATGTATTTTACTTTAATAAAAGAAGTTAACAAATGGCATATTTTTTTCTTAGTAGTTTTCAGTACAAGACACTAAACAAAGAAAATTTACTAATAATCTATTTACCAAAAACATAAAGGAAAATTAACATGGGTCAACAACAATTGTTATTAATCGTGCTTGGGGTAATCATTGTGGGTATTGCTGTTGTAGTAGGTATTAATTTATTTAATGCCAATGCTATATCAGCAAACAGAGACGGTGTTATTTCTGATTTAAATAACTTAGGAACAATGGCACAGCAATATTACAAAAAACCTACTTCAATGGCAGGGGGTGGAAATACTTTTACAGGCTGGACTGTTCCGGCAAGTTTAGACACCACGGCTAACGGTACTTATACAGCAACCGTAAGTGCGCAGTCGGTAATAATAGTTGGTGTTGGTACGGAAACAGGTGATGACGGAACAAACAAGGTGAAAGCAACGGCTACAGTTAAACCAACGTCAATTAAATCGGTAAAAAATAATTAACTTTATTTAAGATATTTTTTTTATAAGGCTGATAAAATTATTATATTTTATCAGCCTTTTTATTTAAGGGATGTAATATGGTTGAATTAAAATTTTCTGCTGAAAATAAAGATGGACGGTTCTTACATGGAACGTTTACGTCCGTTAGTTTTAGAGAAGGTAAAAAAAAGATATATGGTTTAGCCGAAAGAAATAATCTTAAAATTAAAAAGATAGAAAAAAAAGCTACATATCTTTATAAAATTCAAAAAGGTAATGAGAAGCCTACAAAAGGAGAACAAAAAGCATTTTCAAAAATGGAAGTACAAAATGCTTTAACGAGACTCGGCTTTAAGGTTCTTTCCGTAAATAAAAAACTCTTAGACTTTAGTTTTAATCCGCCTCCTTCGGAAATTGTTTCCTTTGTAAAAATCAGTGCGGAACTTTTGGAACAAAAACTTCCGTATAGTGAAATACTAACCTTGTTAATCGGCGATATACAGAACAAAACGCTAAGGGAAACACTTAGAGAAATAAATAACGAATTAAAGCGCGGTGCCGATAGCCAGGAAACATTTATTAAATACCAACCTGTTTTCGGTAAGTTCACTGCTTATATGTTGGGGCTTGCCTCTAAAAGCGGTAATATGACCGAAATATATAAAGCAACAGCTAAATTTATTGAGCGCCAGCTTGAGTTTAAAAAGAGTTTGAGAAGCGCCCTTATAACACCGGCAATAACAATGTTTATTCTTTTTTTAACGGTTATTTTTTATGTAGCGTATATATTCCCCGAAACGGCAAGACTATTTGTAAAGTTTGGTGTCAAGCTACCACCTATGACAGCCTTTACT
>DRJC01000101.1 GCA_011052365.1 Ignavibacteria bacterium | reverse complement strand
TTAACAGGTTTAATTATCTTTCTTATTTCTTTATAAGCAGCCAAGGTTCCTATTCCCGGTTTTAACGGTTTAAGAAATTCCAGCGCCTGTGCAGCCGTCATCAATTCAATTGCAAGAACGTTTTCAAGATTATTTAAAATTGTGTAACACTTTCTCGACGCAATTGAACCCATTGAATTGTGGTCTTCCTTATTACCCGATGTTGGAATTGAATCTACGCTTGCCGGGTGAGAAAGCACTTTGTTTTCGGAAACAAGACTTGCGGCTGTGTATTGTGCAATCATCAATCCCGAATTTAACCCGCCGTTTTTTGCCAGGAATTTCGGAAGTCCGTTGCTCAAAGCTCCGTTTACCATTCTTTCAATTCTTCTTTCTGAAACATTAGCGAGTTCAGATAGTGATATTGCCATAAAATCCATAGCAAGTGCCATTGATTGACCGTGGAAGTTTCCGCCTTCAACGTGTTCTTGTGTTTCGGGAAAGATAATGGGGTTATCGTTAACCGAATTGATTTCAATATTTATTCTCGATAAAACATAATTAACCGCATCCCTGGAAGCACCGTGTATTTGAGGAATACAGCGAATGGAGTAAGCGTCCTGTATACGGGAATCGTTTTTTAAATGAGATTTCCTTATTTGACTGTTCTTGATTAAGGCAAGTATATTTTTTGCCGTAGTTATTTGTCCGGGGAACGGACGGAGTTGATGCAGCTTTGGTGTAAAAGCTTTACCGGTAGAACGCAATGCTTCGTGCGAAAGTGCTGCGGAAATATCTGCAAGTTGCAATAATTTTTTAGCACGAATTCCAATGTACACTGCAAATGCGGTCATCATTTGTGTGCCGTTAATGAGTGCAAGCCCTTCTTTTGCTTCCAGCGTAACAGGTTTTAAATTGAATTTTTTTAATGCTGCGGATGAACTAATTACTTTTGTCTTATCCGCATTATCATCATTTATGTTTTTTATAATTTGGACTTTCCCCTTACCTAACATAGGAATAACAAGATGCGCCAGCGGTACAAGGTCCCCGCTTGAGCCGACCGAACCCTGTGAAGGAACAACGGGAATAATGTTGTGCTTCATCATTTTTATAATTAATTGCAAAGTGGATAATTTTATTCCCGAGTAGCCCCTTGCAAGAGCATTGACACGAAGCAGCATCATTAACTTTACAATTTTTGTGGGTAAGTTTTTACCGCAGCCGATTGCATGACTTAAGATTAAATTTTCCTGCAGTGTCCGTAAATCTTGTTTTGAAATATTAATATTTGAGAACTCACCGAATCCGGTTGTTACCCCGTAAATCACTTTACCTTCTTCAACCCATTTTTCAACAAGTGCCCGTGACTTTTTAATTTTATCCACCGACTCATTTGAAATTACAATGTCCGGGTTATCATTTAAAAAATATTCAATCTTTTCAAGAGTGAGGGATTGTCCGTTTATTATTAGTTTATTTTTTTTCATACAACAATCTTTTTATTTTTTCAGAATTTTCTTTTTTAGAACGATATGTAATGTGTGCAAAATTATCGTCATATTTTATGCTTATTACTTCGGCAAGGTTGTGTATTTGTGCTACGGCTTTTGCATCTTTTAACGGCAGGCGGATTTTCTCTTCAATAAATGAATCGTTTATGATTTGTTCAAGGTTTTCAATTAGGGAAGAAACATTTATCCCCCTTTGTGCCGAAATTATAAAACAATTTTCATACGTGTTTCTAACATAATCAATCTTTTGATGATCGGTTACCGCATCTATTTTGTTGAATATTTTAACCTGTAATTTTTTATCGCACTCTAAATCCTTTAAAGTATTTTCCACTACTTTTATATGGTCTTCAAAATACGGATGAGAAAAATCAATAACGTGAAAAATAATATCCGCATCTTTTACTTCGCTTAAAGTGCTTTTAAAAGAAGCAATTAAATTAGGAGGTAGTTTTCTTATAAAACCCACCGTATCACTCAATAGTACGGTTTCATTTTTTACTACAAATTGGCGGGTCGTGGAATCGAGTGTTGCGAACAATTTATCTTCGGCAAAAACATCGGACTTTGTGAGTAAATTGAATAAAGTCGATTTGCCGGCATTTGTATAACCCACCAACGCAATCCTTAAAAAGTTTTTTCTGCTGCTGCTTTGAGTGCTGCGCTGTACTTCTATTTTGTTAAGTCTTTCTTTCAATAAAGAAATTCTTTTCCCGATGATCCTTCTATCGGTTTCAATCTGTGTTTCGCCGGGACCTTTTGTACCGATGCCGCCGTACTGTTTGGAAAGGTGAGTCCATGCTCTTGTTAAACGTGGAAGCATATATTGAAGCTGTGCAAGTTCTACCTGGGTTTTTGCTTCTTTTGTCTTTGCCCTGGTTGCAAAAATATCTAAGATCAACCCGCTACGGTCAACAATTTTTCTATCTATTGAATTCTCAAGATTTCTAAGTTGAACAGGTGAAAGGTCATCATCAAAAATTATTAGACTTATGTTTTCTTCTTCAACAAGTAATTTTACCTCTTCAACTTTTCCTTTACCGATGTAACTTGCGTTGTTAACAGATCGGTTATTTTGAATAATTTTATGAAGTACTTCTGCACCGGCTGTTAAGGCAAGTTCTTCAAGTTCGGTTATGTGTTCCTCAACAACTTCTTTTGATATCCTGTCTGTGTTTAAAGAAACAATAACGGCTTTTTCTTTTTCTATTTTGGGGATTTCTATCATAATTTTTACTTTAATTTGGTAATATCCTTCTTTGCACTTTTAGAGACAAGCATTTCAACAACAGCTAAAATCAAAGCAATAATAATAAAAATTTTCCAAAGCTCTGAGCCGAATCTTGCCTGTTCAATTA
>DRJC01000100.1 GCA_011052365.1 Ignavibacteria bacterium | reverse complement strand
TTAGTATTGGATTTTTATTACTGATCCTGCTGATTCATTTAAAACGTAGAGATAAGTTGTTCCTGAAAAGTCATTTCTCAAACGACAAAATACTTATGCTCACAGAATACATTGTCTTTTCTATTCCACTTGTATGCTGTTTTTTAATACACAAACAATGGATTGCAATCAGCGAGCTATCAGCTTTATTAATTATCGTTAATTTGGATTTAAAAGCAAGACATTCAAATTTAAACACGAAACTTCAAAAATTAATTCCCGACGATGCCTTTGAATGGAAAGCAGGGTTAAGGAAACAATTTTTTATAATCGTTCCGGTTTGGATTATTGCTGCCCTTACTTCTTTCTTTGTGGGAAGTGTACCCATCGCCATTTTTATTTTAGGGATTTCAATTTCAACCTTTTTTGAAAAATGTGAACCCTATCAGTTTTTATGGTCTAATGAATTAAGTTCTAAAAGACTTTTACTTTTGAAAATAAAACGCCAGATTCAATTGTTCTCGATTATTGTAGTTCCTTTAATTGTTTTATTCTTGCTATTTAACTTCAACAGATGGTATATTCCAATAGCAGAATATTTTCTGTTCTGTTCTCTACATATTTATTCAATTATGACTAAATATGCATTTTTTGAGCCAAACATAAAATCACCTGCAGCGCAAGTTTTCTTAAATATTGGAGGTGTCGGACTTATTCTTCCGATATTTTTGCCTGTAATCTGGCTTTTAACAGTCCGGTTTTATATAAAATCAGTAAACAACTTGAATTTTTTCTTAGATGATTATAATTAAGAACCTTACAGTATCCTACAACAAGGATAAAAAAGTTATTGATAATCTGAATTTATCATTGGATAGCGGATTGATACACGGTATTGTGGGATTAAATGGTGCAGGAAAGACCACATTGCTAAACACTCTGTTTGGATTAAAGAAATCGGATGCAGGAACAATAACATTTGACAATCAAAGAATTAATAAAAAATCGGTTGCTTATTTGCCAACAGAAAATTTCTTTTATTCAAATATTACCGGTAAAGAGTATCTCAGTCTTTTTAAAAATAAAGAGTTTGACACAGACCAATGGAACAAACTTTTCAAGTTGCCCTTAGATAAAATCATTGACGGATATTCATCAGGAATGAAAAAGAAACTTGCTTTGTTAGGAATTCTAAAACAAGATAAACCCCTAATGTTACTTGACGAACCTTTTAATGGATTGGACATTGAGACCTGTCGGATTCTCCGAATGATTTTATTACAGTTAAAAGAGAAAAATAAAACAATAATTATCACTTCTCACATAATTGAAACATTGACTAATTTATGTGATTTTATTCATTATTTGGAGGCTGGACAAATAAAATTTACTAAGAATAAAAGTAGCTTTTCTGAATTTGAAAGAGAAGTATTTGACAAAATTGAAAATGATAATAAGGGTTTAATTAATGAACTGATGAAATAAAGCACGAAACGCTAACAGCAGGGTATAGCCCATGCCGCAAATCACGGTAGCATAGAAAGTTGAGCGGTAAAATAAAAGATGTAACTTTATAGAGAATTTAAACGGGAAAATGCGGCACGTGCCATACCCGCACACGTTGGGTGCAAGCTTTGGAAGAGTATAGTCGTTATTGGTAATAACTATTGGTGAATATATAAATAAAAAATATTATCTTTGCGAGAAAAAAGATGTATAAAAGGTATCTGGAAGATATAATATCCAAAAGAATAGATTCGGGAAAAGCAATAATATTAATGGGTCCTCGACAAGTTGGGAAAACAACTTTGATAGAGAAAATACTTGAAAAGAAAGATTATTTACTCCTTGATGGTGACGACCCCAAAACCAAAACCTTGCTAACAGAGCCCAATACAGAACAGCTTCGTTCATTACTGGGGAAACACAAGTATGTTTTTATTGACGAGGCTCAGCGAGTTGAAGGCATAGGTCTTACAATGAAAATAATTGTAGACAGATTTCGTGATATTCAGTTATTTGCAAGTGGATCATCATCGTTTGATTTATCAAATAAACTGAATGAACCTTTAACCGGTAGAAAATGGGAGTACAAATTATTTCCAGTTTCATGGGAAGAGTATGAAAACTATCATGGATATTTGTATTCAGAACAACAATTTGAGAACAGACTACTTTATGGGTTTTATCCGGATGTATTAAACAATCCGGGAGATGAAATAAATATTTTAAAAAATCTGGTTAGTAGTTATTTGTACAAAGACATTCTTTCATTTGCAAATATCAGGAAACCTGAGATTTTAGACAAACTGGTTCAAGCATTGGCATTGCAAATGGGAAGTGAAGTAAATTATTCGGAATTAGCACAAATAGTAAACGTAGATAAAAATACGATTAGCCGATACATTGATATTTTACAAAAAGGATATATTATATTTAGCTTAGGAAGTTTTAGCAGGAATTTACGCAATGAAATAAAAACAAATAAAAAAATTTACTTTTATGACAATGGCGTTCGAAATATGGTCATAGGGAATTTCAATCCGATTGATTTACGTACAGATAAAGGGGCATTATGGGAGAACTTTTTAATATCGGAAAGAATAAAGCAGTTAGAATACAAACAAAGATATGCAAGAACCTATTTTTGGAGAACAAAACAACAGCAGGAGGTTGATTTTGTAGAAGACTACAACGGGAAAATATATGGATATGAATTTAAATGGAATAATAAAAGAAGAGTTAAATTATCAAAAACATTTGTGGATAGTTATAAAGCAGAAAGTATGGTAATTGATAAAAATAATTTCAGGGATTTTGTAATAATTAAATAGCCAGTGTTTTGGCCCCCTAGAAAGTCGGACAGAATTATAGTTAGAAATCTATAACTTTGTACGCATATGACAGAAAAAAGAACATTCACAAAAGAAGAAAAGCTTCAAATTCTAAAAGAAGTTGAACAAGAAGGGGTGAAATCCACATTGGAAAAGCACGGTATTTACCCGGCAACTTATTACAGTTGGAAGAAGAAATTTGAGCAAATGGGAGAAGCGGGGTTTCAGCACGGAATGACCCCGGCCCATATCAAAGAGATCAAAAGACTGGAAAAGGAAAATGAACTACTCAAGAAATTACTGGCAGAAAAAGAGATCGAAGGGCATTTAAAAACAGAAATGCTAAAAAAAAAGTATGCCTGGGCGAGAAGAAGGA
>DRJC01000099.1 GCA_011052365.1 Ignavibacteria bacterium | reverse complement strand
GGATGAATTTCCAATAACTCTTTGAAAATATTAAAATAGCCTTTGAAGTCGGGAAGGGACTTCTCGTTAACATTAACATAATCCACTCCCAAACCTCCGCCAACATTTATATGGTTGAAGGATAATCCCCTGTCGGCAAACCACCTCTGCAATTCATTTATCCGTATGCACAAGCTTTTGAACACTTCAAGATCCGTTATCTGTGAACCGATGTGAAAATGTAGACCGGTAAATTTTAAATTATTAAAGTTTGAAAAATTGTTGGTTATCTCGTTCAGTTCATTTTGTGATATACCGAATTTATTTTCTTCCAAACCGGTAGTTATATAATAGTGTGTTTTAGCATCTATGTTCGGATTTATTCTTAAAGCAACATTAACAATTTTATTGTTACCTTTTCCCAACTCATTTATGGTTTGCAACTCTTGTAACGACTCGCAGTTAAAATAGGATATGCCGGTATTAATTCCTGTAATTATTTCTTCATCCGATTTACCGACCCCGGCAAAGACTATATCAGAAGGGTTAAAGCCCGTTTCAACTGCTTTTTTGATTTCATTCCCGCTAACGCAATCGGCACCTAAACCTTTGTGACTTATAATCTCTAATATCTTATTATTTGCATTTGCTTTTAGGGCGTAATGGATTTTAAAATTACCATCGTCCGAATTAATTAGTAATGAGTTGAGTGTTTCTTTAAGAACATCCAAATCATAATAATAAAAAGGTGTGGCAAGCTGTTGAAATTTATTTATCGTTTTGTTGTTGAACATAAAAATTAGATTAAATTATTTAAGGCTATTAGTGCTTCTTTTTTATCTTCAGAATTAATTAAAATAGAAATATTATGTCTGCTTCCCCCGTAGGATATCATCCGTATGGAAAAATTTTCCAACGCATCAAAGACTTTGTTAATATAACCTTTTTGTTCGAGTATATTGTCGCCTACAACGCAAACAATTGTCATATTTTCGTTTACTTCTACATTGCCGTATAATTGCAAATCATTTACTATTCCCTTTAAATAAGTTTTATCGTCAATAGTAATTGATACGGCTATTTCCGAAGTAGTGGTCATATCAATAGATGTTTTATATCTTTCAAAAACTTCGAACACCTTTCTTATAAACCCGTATGCAAGCAGCATCCTACCTGATTTAATTTTAATAGCAGTTATGCCGTCTTTTGCCGCCGTAGCTTTTATTCCTTTACCGAAAGATTTTGATGTTATTAAAGTTCCGGGGTCTCCCGGTTTAAGCGTATTTTTTAGGCGAACCTGAATATTAGCCAGCTTAGCCGGAAGTACACTTGAAGGGTGAAGTATCTTCGCTCCAAAATAAGCAAGCTCAGCCGCTTCGTCAAATGAAAGCCGGGGCAGAGGTTTTGCATTATTAACATATCGCGGGTCCCCGCTGTAGAATCCGCTTACATCTGTCCAGATTTGAATTTCTTCGGCATTAATTGCTCTTCCAATTATTGATGCCGAATAATCGCTTCCACCTCTTTTAAGGTTTTCAATCTCGCCGAACATATTTCTGCAAATATATCCTTGCGTGATAAATGTTTTACAATCGGGATATTGTTTTAATTCACGGTTGAGATTTTCTTTTATATAATAATTATCAGGCTCAAGATTATTATCAATCCTCATAAAATTTAGTGCGGGAATTAGTTTTGATTCCATATTGTTTTCAAGAAGATAGTTGTAAAACAATACAGATGAAATGAGTTCGCCTTGAGCCAAAATAGTACGCTTCTCTTTAATCGTAAAAATATCAATCATAAATGAGCGGATGTAATTGAAATGATATTTAATTAGTTCTAATCCTCTATTATTAAATTCCGGGCTTGTAAATAATTCTTGAACAACTTTCCTATAATTTTCTTCAAGCTGATCAACAAACTTATTGGCATTTTGGCTTTCTTTATTTTCAAGTTCTTCCGATATTTTGTAGAGCATATTCGTAGTTCCGCTCATTGCCGAAAGAATAACTATCTTTTCTTCACCGTTATTTATAAGCGAAGCAACATTCTTCATTCTATCTGCGGTGCCTATGGAAGTGCCACCAAATTTTAATACTTTCATTTAAAGATATTTTATTAATTAACTTTTATTCAAAAAATAAAATATAAAAAAATTATATCAAATTGAATTCTCTTAACAAAAATATACCTAAGGTTATAGTAATAATTGAGCCGAGAGTTGTGATTAAAACTATGTTACCTGCAAGTTTACTGTTGCTTCCCATAGCATCAGCCATAATAAAACTGACAATTGCAGTTGGGCAGGCAAACAAGATAAACAAAAGCCCAAGGTCCTGTCCTTTAAACCCAAATTCATAAGCCAGGAAGGTTCCAACCAAGGGTAAGAAAATTAATTTAATAGATGACGAGGCAAAAGCGTAAGTCGATGCTTTTTTTAATTCTTTAATATTAAGATTAGCTCCTATGCCAACCAATGCCAACGGAAGTGCAATTGAAGCCAAATAGCCGCCCGCTTTTGTTATTACAGGATGAATCGAGAATTGAAAATAGGAAAAAGGTAAGCCGGCAATTACCGATATAATTAAAGGATTGGTTATTATTTCTTTTAATATATTTTTATAATTTATGGACTTCTCTTTATTAATAGGAACTGTAAGGGCAATTACTGCAAGGATATTATTAAGTGGAAGAATAAAGGCTAAAATAAGAGAAGATTTACCAAGAGCTTGAACACCAAACACACTGGAGATAACAGCAAAGCCGATTATTGCAAAATTACTTCTATAGCTACCGTGAATGAACGTACCAAGGTCTCTACCTTCTTTAATAAAAAACTTTCCTATAAACCATATTATTAAAAAAGCACCAATTACAAACAAGTAAATAAATAAAATCTCATTAATATTTAATGTTTTGCTTAAATCGATTTTAGCAATATTAAAAAATATTAAAGCCGGAAGTGAAACATTAAAAACAAATTTTGAAGTAACAGTAACAAAGTTGTCTGTAATAATTGAAGTCCTTTTTAATAAATAACCTAAGGCAATAATTAAAAAGACAGGCGCAACTATTTGAGCAGTAAAAATTATGTTCTGCATTTATTTAAATTTTGATTTATAGAACTTCCATTTTTTAATCCCCACTTCTGCAATTGATTCACCATTAAATATTTTTTCTTTTTCAACAGTTTCTGTTCTAACAATAATAGTGAACCTATTTCGTTTTATTGATCATTTACTTTTAATAGCTTTTCCAAGAATTAAAATAAGTTTCAACATCTTCAACAAAGCCTTTAAATTTTGGCTGCCAGTTTAATTTATCTTTTGCTTTACCATTATCCAAT
>DRJC01000098.1 GCA_011052365.1 Ignavibacteria bacterium | reverse complement strand
GACTGAAGTATATTCGGGGGGGATTTTAAAACTCTGGTATTTACAGAAGCCATTAATAGGTATTTGTGCAGAAGCATTAAATGAAATAAACACAATAATAAGAAGCAGAATTCTAATTACTTGCCCTGTCTTTAAGCATATTTTCTCTCCTTTGTAATGCTTCATCATACCTTTTTTTCTCTTCATCTGTTTCCGGTATTATTTCAACTGCTTTTATAGGTTTTCCATTATCATCAACACTTACAAAGGTAAGGATGGCTGTATTAGTGTGAATTCTTTGCCCTTCTTTGAAAGATTCGGAATAAACTTTTACACCAACATCCAGCGAAGTGTTGAATACTCTGTTTACGGTTGCTGTTAAAATAACTGCATCACCTAATTTTATTGAATGAATAAAATCAATTCTATCTACCGAAGCTGTAACACATACATGCTGCGTATGTTTAGCAGCTGAAAGTGCTGCACAAATATCTATCCAATGCATTAACTGACCGCCGAGTAGTTTACCCAATTGATTAGTGTGATGAGGTAACACCAATTCGGTCATTGTAATAATTGATTCTTTTACTGTTTTGGGTTTTATCATTTATCTATGTTCGAAAACTTATCATCTAATGTTGCTTTTATTTTTTTTACTTGCTGAACCAAAGAATTTTGTGGATAACGACTGATAAATTTATTTGCCTCTGCCAGGGCTTCTTTATTTCTATCTCTTTCAGTTAAAAGAGAGATTTTATTATACATTGCTTGCGGGGCATATTTCGTTTCGTGATAAATTTCAATAAGATTTGTATAATAGTATAAAGCAGCATCGTAATAGCCTAAATCATTATAAATTTTCGCACTATGAAGCTCTTTTCTTGCCAATTTATCGGTAAGCTGTGTAATTTTAGTTTCTGCTTCTTTTACTTTTTTGTTTGAAGGAAAGAAATCGATAAAAGCCTGAAATTCCTCAATAGCTTTTTTTGTGTATTTCTGTTCTAAAGTATAATTAGGTGATAGTTCATAATAACATTCAGCAAGCATAAATTGAGAAGTCGGAACAAATTCACTTGCAGGCATATTTTTTATTAGTTTGCTAAACTCAAACGCAGCTAATATATATTCTCCTCTTTGAAACCTGGTCATTGCCAAATAATATGAAGCATCATCTACAATTGCACTGCCCGGATACTCAAGAACTATAGCATTAAATTCCTGAAGAGCTTCAAAATAATCTTCTTCATTATATAGTTTCTTTGCATAATCAAATTTCTGCTGGGCAGTATAATTGCTGGTATCTATTGTGGAAGAACAACCGGCAAGGAATATTGCAAATAAAAATAGTATTGTGAATTGTGTAATATTTTTCATAAAGTATTCTTTAATTTTAGAACTACAATTATAATCAAAAAGTTAAATGCTTTAAAGTCAAATATAACTATTTACTTCGAATGGTGAAGAATAAAATCACAGCCAACGCCGCGCTCCCAATTGCTATCACAGGTTCTGTTATACTTGAAAAAAACGGTTCAGTTGGGACTTCCCCTTTTGTAAATGGATATGATTCATTTTCCAGACTTTTAACAGCCTTCACATTTACCGTATCAAGAAATGTGTAATTAAAATTTTTTGTGAAAATATTTTTTTTATCTATACTGTAACTTCCTTTTAGTGATAGTTTACGCGGCATTAAAAAATCACCGAACATTCCATCTCTGTCAATCTCCGAATAATCAACATTCATTTCTTCAACAGCATAATTAATTTTAGCAGCATTTTCTTTAAATGAAGGATAAACCGTTACTTTGATTCCCTTTAGGGTTAAATCATTTAATATTCTATTTTTGAAAAATGAATAAGACACGCCTAATTCCAATTTTAAATTTATTTGATTTTCATTCTTCGGTAAATTATTAACAAAAGACGTTACAGAAGAGTCTACCAATTCTTTAAATATATTTAAGTTGGTTTTGGTTTGTCCAAAAACAAAAGGCGGTAATAAAAGAAATATTAGTATAAATATTCGTTTGTGATTTTTCATTCTAAGTAAATTTATTGTCCGTCAGCTGACGGATAATTCTTCGATATTTCTCTTAATCTTTTTATCCTTTCTTCAATTGCAGGATGTGTGGAAAATAATTTTCTAAAACCGCCGCCTCTTAAGGGACTTACAATAAACATATGGGCAGTAGCCGGCCCCGAATGGGATACAGGTTTTAACTGATTTGCTTTGGATATTTTTTCCAATGCAGAAGCCAAGGCTAAGGGTTTACCTGAGATATGTGCACTTCCTTGATCGGCAGCGAATTCCCTTGAACGTGAAACAGCCAATTGAAGCAAAGTTGCAGCTATTGGTGCAAGAATTATTAGAAACAAAGATGAAAGCCCGTCTCTATCATCTCTACCGCCTCCCCTTCCGGAGAATATCATTGCCCAACCCGCTATTTGTGCTAAAAATGTAATCGTACCTACTACAGTTGCTGCAATAGTACCGATTAAAATATCTCTGTGTTTAATATGTGCTAATTCGTGCGCAATAACACCTGATAGTTCATCATTGTCCAACCCGTTCAATATTCCCGTAGTAGCAGCAACAGCAGCGTGTTCCGGGTTTCTACCGGTAGCAAAAGCATTGGGAGTCGGATCATTAATAACATATAACTTGGGCATTGGTAAACCGGCATTTTGAGAAAGTTGTTTGACAAGAGTAAAAAATTTGGGACTGTTTTCACTTGTTATTTCTTTTGCCTTGTACATTTTAAGAACAATTTTATCGGAATACCAGTAAGAGCCGAAATTTATTACTAATGCAAACACAAATGCAATTGTCATTCCCGATGAGCCGCCCAATAAATTTCCTACAAAGAGGAAAAGGACTATCATCATTGTCATTAAAAATGTGGTCTTAAGTGTGTTCAACTTTTATCTCCGATAATTTATATTAATAAATAATGAAAGCTTATTGGCTTATCAATAAAAATAGTAAATATAACTTTTTTCACTTACCTAAACTAAAACTTGTTTCAATTATTTAAATTAAATAATATCTGTTAATTCTACTCCATCAATATCTGTAATTAAATCAGTACCAAATAACATTGCCGGGGTAAAATAACCGGGTTTTACATTTCCGCTGAGCACCCTGTTTGCAATTTCGAGTGCCGTCATGCAAGTTAATTTATACCCCTCAGGCGTAATAAGTTTTGAAACAACTTTTTCTCCCGTTGAATTTACAGCTTCCGCAAAAATAATAGCTTTTGCAGTTTCGCGTTCAGTTTTATCCGGTCCTTTAAATTTTTTCTCAATTCCAGATTTTAATTTTTTTTGTATCGGCGGAAGAGATAAAAACCATTTTGTCAATCTATTCATCATAACCATTTTCTTTGTTTGAGAAGTTAATTGAAAAAATACAGAAATATTCGGTATTCCAGTAGAATAATAAGCGGTTGCAATATCACCCCAGGTAACCGAAACTGTTTCTACTTCGCCCTTGCCAAAATCAGCTTTCCCGTAAAGAGGTTTTTTTAACTGAATAATTTTCCCATTCCGTCTTACTGTAAAACTCCTATCGATATTTTCAATTGCGGTTTTCGCCGTACCGGCAGAAATCTTACTTAATCCTCCTATACTAATTTTTAATTGTTCGGTGTCAGGCATTCTTTTTTTTATATGTGCCGATAGACAGTCTGTTGGGACAACATCAAATCCTACTCCGGACATAATTAATATACCTGCGTCTTTAGCCTTGCTATCTAAACTTTTGTGTCTTTCAAACACACTAATCTCCCCTGTTATATCCAGGTAATTTGTTTTTGTTTTCAAGCAGGCATCAACCATAGGTTTTGCAGTACCCGAAAACGGGCCGGCAGTGTGAATTACCAAATCAATTTTGCTTAACAAATTTATCATTCCCTGTTCATCGTTTAATGAAACTGCTTCATACTCAAAGCCAAGCGGTTCTGCTACTTGTTTTAATTTTTCAGGATTTCTTCCGGAAAGCAGGGGAGATAAACCGATTTTTTTTGCTCTTTCAGCCATCAGTTTACCCGTGTACCCGGTAGCACCGTATATTAGAAATTTCATATATTTTAATTCTATTTTCTAAAAAATAATTGATTAAGAATGCTTGGTGTTACAAATTAACTTGCCTTTATTTTATAATATAGTTAAATAAGAAATTAATATTTTGGATTTTTATGAAAACAAAAACATTTTTTACTACCGTAATATTTTTTTTAGTTTCTGTTTCCATTTTCGGACAAAGGACTTATGATTTCCTCCGCTTGGATATGAGTCCCAGAGCCGGTGCCTTGGGCGGCAGTTTCGTATCAAATAGTGATGATCCAAATGTTATCTTTTATAATCCGTCCGGATTAAAACTTATAAAAGACAAGAAAATCTCTTTCTCCTATGTAAATCATTTACTTGATATAAACCTTGCTAGTGTTTCATATACACAAGATGTGGGAGACTGGGGAAGATTCGGTGCTGCGGTTGAATATATCAATTATGGTAATTTTACAAGAGCAGATCAGTTCGGGAATAAAATCGGGAAATTTGATGCAGGTGAATTAGCACTAATAATTGGTTACGCAAATAATTTAGATAAGAATTTATACTACGGCGTTAATGTAAAATTTATTAATTCCTCAATTGCCAATCAGTCCTCGTCGGCACTTGCTTTTGATTTTGGACTTCATTACTCAATTCCATCACAAGGTTTGAATTTTGGAATTTCACTTTTAAATGCAGGCTTTCAACTTTCTAAATATTTTAATACAAAAGAAACTCTACCACTTAATTTTGTAATAGGTGTATCAAAGAAGATAGCGCATTTACCTTTAACTTTATCCGTTGATTTTCGCAAACTTAATGAAGGCAATGATTCTTATACCCGTAGGTTTGAAGCTTTTAGTGTTGGTGCTGAGTTTGAACTAAGTAAATCCTTGTCCGTCAGGTTTGGTTACAATAACCAAAAGAGGAAGGAATTAAAGATTGGCGATTTCGGCGGACTGGCTGGATTTAATTTGGGTGTAGGTTTGTTGATTTCAAAATATCGTTTTGATTACAGCTATTCTTCAATGGGCGATATCGGATCGTTACACAGGATTGGTATTTCTACTTCGCTTTAAGCTGTATTAAACTAACTCTTTATTGTTTATGGCTAAATTTCTTATTTGAACTTTTTTCCTTTTTGTATTCTCAATATTGAAATTAAATTTATCAATTTTATTATCTTCTTTTTTGATATACTTTCCATTACCATTTATTGGAATTAATTTTTTATCGATTAATATAGTTTTATGATTGTCAATGGACCTTATTGGTTTTGGAATTAAAAAATACTTCTTCAAAGAATTCCAATCCTTATTACGTAAAGTAATAACTTCGTTCAAATAAAAACTCACCCAACTTTTTCCAAGTTTAAAATTAGATTCTGTCTTAAGTAATTTCTCTTTTGCTATGTTGACATAAAATGGATCTAATTCAAAGCCAATATAATTTCGTCCCAATCTTTTTGCTGAAATAGCTGTTGTACCTGTTCCTATAAAAGGATCTAAAACAATATCATTTTCATCTGTGGAAAGAAGAATAAGTCGGTCTAATAAATGAATGGGTAATTGACAAGGATGTGCATCTCTATTTTTATTATGTTTTATTCGATGAATATCTTTCCAAACATCAGAAATAAGTGGCCCGAATGGATGAAGCTTATCTTTTTTTCCCCCGTAATCTTTTATTAAATATCCTTGCTTCCTATCTCGTTTATGCTGACAACGAAGCTCATTTATTTTAGTCCCTTTTTGTTCTTTACCGTAAAAGAGAATACCATAATGCGCCGGTTGTAAAGATTTTCCCATTGGTGATGTAGATGCATCCCAAGAAATCCAATGTTTAAAAAAAGCTATCTCATTTAGAAAAGACGCGTAGTAGGTTAACCATTTAGGTATGTTATGTAAAAAGATTGTACCTGTGGGTTTTGTAACTCTAACCATTTCTGAAATCCATTGATGACACCAATTTAAATACTCTTGGAACTCTAAACTATCTTTATAGCTCTTATAATTTTTTTTCAAATTAAAAGGAGGATCTGCAAAAGTCATATCGATAGAATTATCTGGTATGCGTTTAAATAATTCCAAGCAGTCGCCTTGGATAATTTTATCAGAGTATCTCGGCTTTGCCGGATTTAAGTAATTATCTAACATTATCAAACTTCTCTTTTAATAATTCTTCAAATCTTTTTAATTCATCTTTATGAAAAGTAAATACATCTTCATAAGCTGTCACCATTCTCTTTAAATCTCCCTTCCTAACATACCACCCAATTCCGTCAACAAAACCAATAAATTTAGCTTTAGGATAATGTTCTTTTATTAAATTGTCAATAGAAATTTCAGTCTTAGATTTGTCTCCTTGTCCTGAAGAAGTTGTAGCTAAAAAAGAACACTCAATAATAATTCTTGGGTCTTTCTTATTTGGAATAATAAAATCCATCGTTCTTTTATTATCGGGTGCATTATCAATTAATTCTTTCAAATCACCTTTTTCAAATGTAATATTTAAACTGTTTAGAATCTCTTCAATGACAGTTTCGGGATTATTCCTTTTCTTTCCTGAATAACTACCTTTTTCTTTGTAACGAATTAAAGTATCTATCATTTCAGGAATATCAAATTTTAATTTTGATATACTGAGTTTCTTTAATTCAAATAGTGGAATAGTTTCAGCAAGAAATGGAATTGAGGCTCCTTCAAAGAAAATGTTTACCAACCCTTTCTTAAAATATTCATTATCTTTTATCAACTTTAATATTGTATTATCAGACCATTCACTTATATTTTCTGTGTTATCTTCATTGTACCACTTTTCTTTATACACAAGTTTATTTAATTCCGGGTAGTCAACTATCCTAATAATTGTAGTTAATCTTTTTAAATATTCGTTTGAAAAACCTGTTAACGCCAATAAAGCTCTGAGTCCGTTTTCTTTTTCTGATATTAATTCTTCAAATATTTCTTTTTTTAATCCTTCCGTCTCAATACGATTTTTAACATTTAATAAAATTTCTTTTAATGAGTTAACATAGCCTTCGTAATCTTCTTCAAATTTTGAATTAAAGAAATAAAAAGTGTTTTTTTGAATTACGGTTTGAAATTTATTTTCATTTGTTTCGACCATTATTATTCCTTCTTAAATATTAAAACATATTCTTCTTTCATAGTATTTCTCATTCCTTTTATTTGTTTTAAAATACTTTTAACTAAAGACAATCCATATTTTTTAGCTGAATCAATTACTGTTTGTTCCAAACGAATTCCGCCAGTTTGGTTGGTATTGGAACCAATAACTATAACAAGATATTTTCTAAACTTTAAGATTCTTGATGCTTCTTTACAAAAAACATCCATATCATTAAAATAATTTTCTAATTTATCTTTTTTTGTTTTTCCTTTTAATCCAATAAGTCTATTTTCCAATTGTTTTGTATCATACCCTAAATATTCTAACTGAGCTTTATCATTTTCAACATAATTTATAGCAAATGAATATGGCGGAGAAGTTATTATTGCGTCTACAGAATTATTTTGTAGCCCAATATTTAATGCATCTGATTTTTTTAGAATTTCAACATTCCCAATTTCAGTACTATCAAAATATGGATCTTTTAAAACATTTTTAACTGTTTCCAAATAACGAATCAATACTTTTTCAAATAACTGTTCGTGTGTTGAATTTTTTACTCTTTTTGAATAGCCCAACGCATCTAAGAAAGCTAATAATGCGAGTTGATAAATTTTTCGTTTCTCATGATTTGCATTATTTATCTTATTAAATACATCCTCCTTATTAAAAAAAGAGAATAGTTCAGAAACTTTGAATTTTGTATCTTCAAGAAGTTCTATATCAATTTTCAATGCTTCATATTTAGTCATTGTCATAAGTTGACAAAATGGACTAACATCAATTGCGTAAGAATTAATACCCATTAAAGATGCTTCAATATTTGTTGTTCCACTTCCAGTCATTGGATCAATAATTGTTTCACCTTTTTTTATTCCAAGAATATTTATTAGTCCCTTTATTAATTGAGGGTGAAATTTACCACGGTAAGGAAAAAGACTATGGGTAGCGTAACCTGTTGAAAATAAACCGTTTTTAAAATATGCATTTGTCATGGAGGAACGACTTTCCGTAACGGCTTGTGGTATTTTTGAATATTTTAAAAAATGAAAACTATCTTTCCCCTTGAAACTTTTTGCATAAGCTGTCCTTTCTAAATATTCATTTTCAGGTAATAATTTATATTCAAGATAAGCTAATTCATATTCAAATAATTCTGTAACTGAAGGTAAAAGTTCCACATTTTTGTCAAATAAAATATTAGTCGGTGATTGTATATTGTAAAACTCTTTCATAAAAACTATTTCTATTTCTTATAAGGATTTTTCAAATATTTTTCTGCAAGTTGGTGTGATTGTTTATACTTATCCAAATCCAAAACTCTATTGTAATATTCAATCGCTGCTTCCCTATTGTTTTGAACATCATTTATCATTCCCAAGTATATTAGTGCATTAATATAAAATCCCGATTCTTTTCCTTTATCAATTACTTTTGAATATTTAAGACTCTGTTCAAAAAATATTTTTGAAGAATCAATTTTATTTTCTTTCCAATATCGATCAGCGATATAATATGACGCTTCTCTTTTTGTGATATCATCAGTATAACCCGTCATCTTTTTTTGACCTTTTAATAACACATCTTTAAAAATTTCCGAAGCTCTTAAGCTGTTCCCAATTTTAGCAGCGATTCTGCCCTCCCATTTTTCAAATATAGGGTTATCGGGAAAATCTTTAGTAAGTATTTTAGAATATTTATAAGAAACGAAGGGTTTGTTCTCATCGGTAAAGTAGATTAACATTAAAAAATAAATTGCTTCATATTTTGCATACCTTCCCTTTTCAGCCGTCCTTTTTACCTGCCGTATACCTTCGTCTTTGTTTGTTGAAGGCATAAATATCATTATTGGTTTTAATATGGGATATTTTTCAGGGAGAATAGCTGCATAATAATTATAAAGCCCCAATCCGAATATGGCATCATTACTATTTGGCTCCAATGCCATTACCTTTTCAACTATGGGTAATGCTTTCCTTCCGTCATCTGCAGCTTTGAACCAACTGAATCTAAGTGCCCTAAGCCTTCCCCTAAAACCAATTGCTCCTGCCTTGAAAAATAATGCGTCAACATTATTAGGTTCTTTTTCTAAAATAGAATCACACTTTTCAATAATTAAATCTATCTCTTCCAAAAATTTATCGTCATATTTTTCTACGGTTGTATTTAACAGGATACGCCACCAATCTATCATTGATAAGAAAAAAATGCCTGCCGGATCATTGGGAAACTTATCCCTTAAAGTTTTGAATGTTGAATCGGCTTTCTCGAATTTAACGTTGTAAATTTGATTTATGCCTATTGTAATTAAAGAATCTTTAACATTACTTTGAGCAAAATAAGTCCCGGTAAAAAATACAATAAGTAAAAATGATATGATTAATCTTTTACGCATTAAAGGTATTATTAAAATTTAAGTTGATAATTTCTCGTGCAAGAAAGCAGATAGACTGTCACTGGATATTCTTACCTGCTCCATAGAATCCCTTTCTCTAACCGTTACGGTTTGATCTTCTATCGTTTGCGTATCGACGGTAATTGCGTAAGGAGTACCTATTTCATCCTGTCTCCTGTACCTTCTCCCGACGGCGCCTTTATCATCGTAAAATATTTTAAACTTAAAACGAAGATCATCTTCAATCTTTCTCGCTATCTCAGGCATCCCGTCTTTATTAACCAACGGAAAAATTGATGCTTTTATAGGGGCGAGTTTTTTGTGAAGCCTTAATACAACCCTTTGTTCGCCTTTTACTTCTTCCTCTGCGTAAGCTTCCGTTAAAAAAGCCATGAACGAACGGCTTGCACCGGCGGACGTTTCAATTATGAAAGGCAATATTTTTTCTTTTGTTTCTTCATCAAAATATTTTAAAGATTTACCTGAAAATTCTTCGTGTCTCCTTAAATCAAAATCTGTCCTGTTATGTATGCCCTCAACCTCTCCCCAACCAAACGGAAAATTATATTCAATATCGGTAGCTTCTTTCGCGTAGTGTGCAAGCTTGTTCTCGGGGTGATCGTGAAACCTCAGGTTATCTAAATTCATACCCAGGTTTTTATACCAATTCATCCTTTGTTCTTTCCAGTTATCGTACCATTTTTTATCATCGGCAGGTTTTACAAAGAACTGCATTTCCATTTGTTCAAATTCTCTTGTTCTAAAAAGAAAGTTTTTTGTGTTGATTTCATTTCTAAAAGCTTTACCGATTTGTGCAATACCGAAGGGCAGCTTTTGTCTTGTTGAATTTTGCACATTCAGGAAATTAACAAAAATGCCCTGCGCTGTTTCCGGGCGTAAAAATACGGTGGAACCTGAATCTTCAACCGGTCCTATAAAAGTTTTAAACATTAAATTAAATTGCCTTGCTTGTGTAAATGACGCTTTTGTTCCACACTGGGGACAGTTTAATTCCTGCAATAATAAACCGTTTAACCCCTCATCTTCAATAATTATATCAAACGCTTCAACTTCACTATTTTCGGAAAGTATTTTTTCTATTTTCTTTTTAGCTTCATCCTCGTTACAATTTTCATTTAATGCTCTAACAGATTTTTTCTTTCTTTTTTCATTCAAAATTCCGCTGAGTAAATCGACCCTGAATCTTGCTTTGCATTGTTTGCAATCAATCATAGGATCGGTAAAATTATCAACGTGCCCGGAAGCTTCCCATACTTTCGGATGCATAAGAATTGAGGCATCTATCCCCTCAATGTCATCACGCAATGTCATAGAATTCCACCATTCTTTTTTAATATTGTTTAATAATTCAACGCCCATCGGGCCATAGTCCCAACACCCGTTTAGTCCACCGTAAATTTCACTTGATTGAAAAACATAACCTCTTCGCTTGGATAGAGAGACTATTTTTTCTATAACATTACCATTGCTTTTCATACTATGATTTTTTCCTCTATATAAGATTATTTTATTTAAAGATTAAATATAAAAAAATGCAACTAAAGGTTGGTCGATTCTGACT
>DRJC01000097.1 GCA_011052365.1 Ignavibacteria bacterium | reverse complement strand
TTATAAAACTCAATGAACTCGGTGTTGTTCTCACCGGGGTCGTACATTATTTCGTTTATTACAAGTTCTCCTTTTGTTCCCTGCACTATATTATTTATTGAATTAGTCTTTCCCGGTGTGCTGTGATTTACACTTAATGATGTTGTCCAGTTTGTACTGTCGTTAGTAGGGTTGTCGGTTGAAATTCTTTCCAAGGAAAAGCCGTTTCCTCCACCCCAATTTGATGAATAAAATATACTGTCAATTATTGCACCTCTAAAATCATATACAATAATTCCATCTTTAGTGTTACCGAGGGAGCCGAAGTTAACTATTTTAACTTGTGATTTTATGTCAGGGTATCGGTTAAAGAAAGAAGAATCTTTTGTGAGGATTAAAAATTCATCCGGGTTCAATAATAAATTTGTTGTTGCTATAAAGTTTTTTGTCGGCGATGGAAGTATATCACTGATTGACCAGTTCTTAAGATTTAACGACTCATTGGAATTATTTATTAGCTCAATCCATTCGGTATTCCCCGTTTCCGGTGCATACATAATTTCATTTATTAACATAGAGTTATGGGCGAAACCCGGTTGTGTAAATGCTTCGGAATAATTATTAAGTGTATCTTCATCTTGACTGAATATAATTTCTGCCCCGACCAAAACTTTATGCTGTAAGTTTTCAATGTCGATTGATGAACTTACATAAGCGGAATCAAATCCGCTTAGATTTAACCCTGTTTCAGTTGATAACAATTGGTCGGGTATATTGTCTGAATTTGTATCAATAAAAAATCGAACCGAAAAATTATAAGCGTTCGATTGTCCTTTATTTATTACTTTTAACGATGGGTTAACATTATCCCCTGCAACAGGATATTGAGGATTAAAAGTTATCTCTGATGCTGTAAGATCAAATTTTCTATTTGAAATACTGTTTATTCTTCCCGGTGTACTCATTTCATTATCCTTTGAAGAAGACCAGTTGCCGGATAAATTACTTGCAACAGAAAAGCTTTTCCTCTCCAATGAATAACCGTTTGTCCCTCCCCAGCTATTGTTATAAACAACTGAATCTATTATTAAATTTCTGTTATCTTTGAGGACAACACCGTCGGTTGTGTTGTTTAACCCGGGTAAATTTAATATTACCAATTTAGAAGGCACAACCTTGTGAAAATTAAGTATGCTTGAGTCTCTTGCAACAATTAGATATGATTTCGGCGGGATGAAAACATTTGTATTTATAAATACCGAAACCGGTGTTGCAAATCGATCTGTTAAACTCCATTGAACAAGGTTTATCGAATCAGCAGATGTGTTATATAACTCAATCCATTCGGGTTCGCCGTCAATAGGTGTGTACATTATTTCGTTAATAACAATTGTAGATCTCCGGTAACCCGGCATAATTATTTTTTGTTTTGTGTTGTCTGTTAGGTCCTGGTCATTAACCAAAACCGCTTTAACAATAAATATTCTTGCACTCTGCAGATTCACAATTTGATGATTAAAACTTTCGGTTTTGTTCTCACCGGGATTTATTGTCAAATTTGTTTTTGTTTCCGAAAGATAACCTGGGAGAATATCAGCACCGGTCATTTCAAATAATTGAAGAGAATATTGAACCGTGTTTTTACCGGTATTATTTACTATGGCTGATATTTGCACATTATCACCGGCAAAAGGTTTACCGGGATTAAAAATTATATCGGTGACACCAATGTTAAAATCTTTTTTTGTCAATGAATTTATATCACCCGGCGTTCCGTTCCATGGATTAACAGATGTTCCCCAATTACTTTGTAAAATGGAACTATCGTTGGGATTAATCCTTTCCAAAGACTTTCCGTTATCGCCACCCCAAGTGGAAAGGTAACTTAAACTATCGATTAATAATCCCAAAGAATCGTGAATAGTTACAGCATCTCCGCTGTTATTTAGTGATGGCAAATTTGGAATAAATAAAAAATTAACCTGATGACCATAGGTATTTAACAATGTTGAATCAGAGCCTAATACTACAAAAGATTTCGGGGCTAAAATAAAATTATTATCTGTGACAATTATGGAAGTACTGTTGTCTGATACTACCCAATTATTTATGTTTATCGATGAATCGCTTTTGTTATATAATTCAATCCATTCACTTTGGTTAAGCGGCGGAACGTACATTATTTCATTTATTACAATATTGTTAAAAGTATTCGGTTCATTTACAACAGTAAAATTATCTATCTTTTTGTTGTTGGAAGTATCTTCATCGGCAGTGAAATCAACTTCTGCTATAATATTATAATTACCTGCTGAAGGTGAATTTATTGTAGTGCTAATTGTAATTGAATCTGATTTAGAGAGATTGGAATAATTTTTAGAAAAGATTATTTCGTTAGCTGAACCAACATTATCAAAATTAGAATCATTGAATAAATTAATTAAAAATGAGGCTGTGGTATTCTTTCCAATATTTTTAATTGTAGCAGAAAGGTTAACATTATTTCCTTCTATTATTAATTGCGGCGAATGTGTAAATGAAGTAATTGATAAATCATTCGCAAATGGTGTCAGTGAATTTTTAGCTCCCGGCGTAGCTCCGTTGTTATTAATTGAGGTTCCCCAATTACTTTTTGTTGTTGAAGAATCGTCGACATCAATTCTTTCCAAAGAAAAACCGTTTCCTCCACCCCAATTTGATGAATAAAATATACTGTCAATTATTGCACCTCTAAAATCGTACAAAATTATTCCATCTTTAGTATTACCGAGGGAACCGAAGTTAACTATTTTAACTTGTGAATTGATGTTAGGGTATTGGTTAAAGAAAGATAAATTTTTTGTGAGGATTAAATACTCACCCGGGTTTAATAATAAATCTGTTGTGGTTATAAAGTTTTTTGTCGGCGAAGGTAGTAAATCACTTATTGACCAGTCCTTAAGATTTAATGATTCACCGGAATTATTTATAAGCTCAATCCATTCGGTCTTCCCGGTTTTGGGGGCATACATAATTTCATTTATCAACATTGAGTTGCGGGCAAAACCCGGTTGTGTAAATGCTTCGGAATAATTATTAAGAGTATCTTCATCCTGGTTAAAGACAATATTTGCACCCACCAAAACTTTGTTTTGCAAATCCTCAATATTTACAGATGAATTTATAAATACAGAATCAAATGCATTCAAACTTAAACCGGATTCAGTTGAAAGTAATTTTTCAGGTACGTTATTTGAATTTGTATCAATAAAAAATCGAACCGAAAAATTATTGGCGTTCGATTGTCCTTTGTTTATTACTTTTAACGATGGTGTTACGTTGTTGCCTGCAACAGGATATTTAGGATTAAAAGTTATCTCTGATGCTGTAAGATCAAATTTTCTATTTGAAACACTGTTTATTCTTCCGGGTGTACTCATTTCATTATCCTTTGAAGAAGACCAGTTGCCGGATAAATTACTTGCAACAGAAGAGTCTTTTCTCTCCAATGAATAACCGCTTGTTCCACCCCAACCTTTGTTATAAAGCACTGAATCTATTGTTAGACCTCTGTTATCTCTTAGGACAACACCGTCGGTATTGTTGTTTAATCCGGGTAAATTTAGGACTACGATTTTGGATGGAATAGCTTTGTGGTAATTTACTACGTTGGAGTTTCTTGTTATCAATAAATATGATTTCGACGGTATGAAAACATTTTCAGTAATTGTTACTGAAACTGGAGTTGCAAACTGATCGGTAATTGTCCATTGAAAAAGACTTATGGAATCCGGCGAGGTATTGTAAATTTCCACCCATTCGGGCTCGCCTCCCACGGGTGTGTACATAATTTCATTTATTACAATTGTTGATTGAGGATAGCCTGGTTCAATAGATACGTATTTACTGTTATCGGTTGTATCTTGATCATCGGCAAAAACGGCATTAATAATAAAGTTTGTCTTATTCTGCAAATTCGTTATTTGAAAATTAAAGAACACGGTTTTTGTTTCAGATGAATTTATTTTAAGATTTGATTTTGTTTCCAAAAGTACATCGGGAAGTAAATCCGAATTAGTATCTTCAAATAATTGAAGTGAATATTGAACCGTGTTTTTACCGGTATTATTAACTATGGCAGAAATATCAACATTATCACCAACGAAAGGCTTGGCAGGATCAAAAATCACTTCACTGATTCCAATATTAAAATCTTTTTGTGTCAATGAATTTATACCTCCCGGTGTAGCACCTAAAAGATTTTTTGATGTTCCCCAGTTACTCTGCATGACTGAACTTACATTCGGCTCAATTCTTTCCAAAGATTTTCCGTTATCACCACCCCAAGAGGAAAAGTAACTCAGGCTGTCGATTAATAATCCCAATGAATCGTGAAGTACCACCGCATCACTGCTGTTGTTAAGCGAAGGCATATTACTAAACACAACAAGTTGAACAGGGATGCTGTAATTTGTTAACACTGTGGAATCTTTGCTTAAAACGATAAATGATTTTGAAGGAATATTAATATTGTTATTTGTAAAAGTTACTGTCGTGTTGTTATCGGCAAATGACCAACCACTAACATTAATTGGAGAATCCGTCATATTGTATAATTCCACCCATTCGGTCTGTCCGGATAAAGGTGAATACATTATTTC
>DRJC01000096.1 GCA_011052365.1 Ignavibacteria bacterium | reverse complement strand
TTTGAGTTTTGATTAGAAATTATGTTCGGCAATATCCACACGGAAATCTGCTATTTACTTTTCCGTTGCCAGCACATCAAAATATTATTTAGCCCATTTTTCTATACACGGAATCCATTTTTATACTATGGCTGGAATTTTATAAAAGGGGGATGACCGCACCCATATTTTTATTATACTCATAACTTGTTGCTTTTGGTAATTTTAATTTTGGTTCCGGACTTGTTGCAAAGGTCGATTTTCATTTCTATTTGTCTCAAATTTTATTACTTTATCTATAGTTATATTATTTTTATGGGGTTATTATCAATAATTTGGATAAAGATATTATTCCTGCCATTTCTATTTACCTCAAAGACAAGAGAAACTTCTGTATAAAAAATCTACGACCTTCCTTAATAAACAGAAGATTAAGTCGGCGTATGTTACAACAAAATTTCAAACTTCTTAAAGAATATTATGTTTTTTTTTAATATCGGTTATGAATTAAATGAACTAATCGAATTAATAATTCTTAACTGTACAACAAATACTCATAAACTAAAAGTGAGTGATTAAGTGAAAAGGATAATTCTTAAACCTAAAGAATATTTCTGGGTAATCATCTTTTTTATTATCCTAATTGCTTTATCCTGGGTTACGGTAAACGAAATTGAAACAAGTATTAAGAACGATGTTAAAAATTCTTTAAAAACGGTATTGAATACTACCGAGATAGCTTTTGAACAATGGAAAACAAGAAAAGAATCTGAAATCTTAATGTTCTCAAAAGAGAAACGGGTACTTGGTATCGTAAAAAGATTGTTGAAAGTAAACCGGACCCCAAAATCTTTACTAAAATCTAAAGAACAAAAAGAGATTAGAGATTACTTTAGACCTTTATTAAAACAGTTCGGATATATCGGCATTTTTGTTATCGCCAAAGATTCTATCAGCCTGGCTTCAATGAGAGATGCAAATGTCGGTACTAAAAATTTCATCTATTATAAACGGGGTGAATTATTAAAAGAAGTCTGGAATGGGAAAACAAAATATATACCGCCAATTTCCTCCGATGTTCCTCTAAAGAGCCTCAATGGTGAACTGGTTCAAAAATATCCAACCATGTTTTTTGCAGCACCAATATTTAATGAAAAGAATAAAGTAATTGCCGTTTTTACTCTTAGGATTGATGTTCTTCAAGATTTTACAAACATTGCCGAATTAGGAAGAATTGGTGAAAGCGGTGAAACGTATGCTGTAGATAGAAATGGATGGTTAATAACGAGAAGCAGGTTTGCTCACCAATTAGTAAAAACAGGCAGAATCAGTGATGAATTATTGGAAATAGGAACAATTAAAATTACTGACCCGGGCGGCAATATGCTTGATGGATATACACCTGAAGTACCCTTAAACAAGTTACCGTTAACAGTAATGGCTAAAGATGTAACTTCAGGGAATAGTAATTTCAATGTAAAAGGTTACCGGGATTATCGCGGTGTAACTGTTTACGGTGCCTGGTATTGGGATAATAAACTCGGTATCGGAATTACTACAGAAATTGATGAAGAAGAAGCGATGAGCACTTTCCGGACAATAAAATATGCGATTATAATACTCATTTTAATTTTGCTAATATTAACGTCATCTATGCTTTTTGTGTTAAACCGGACAAGGAAGAGAGCTTTTGATGAACTTAAAAAAGCACACGATAAACTTGAGGAAGAAGTCATTGAACGCAAGCATGCTGAAAAAAAGATTAGAGAAAGTCAGCAGCGTCTTTCCAGCCATTTGAATAATACTCCTCTTGGAGCAATTTTTTGGGATGTAGATTTTAAAGTTATAAGTTGGAATAAATCTGCTGAAAAGATATTTGGTTACAGCAAAGAGGAAGCATTAGGCAAACACGCTAATGAGTTAATCGTTCCAAGGAAGATTCAAGACAAGATTGGAAAAGGTTTCAATTACCTTTTAAAACAAACCGAAGGAAAGAAAAGCACAAATGAAAATATTACTAAAAACGGCAAAAGAATATTATGTGATTGGTATAATGTTGCTATAACGGATTTAAATGGTAAAATAACAGGAGTAGCATCATTAGTTGATGACATTACAGAGCGTAAAAAAACAGAGGAAGAACTTAAAACATCTAATGAATTTAATAAATCTCTTATAGAAACAATCCCGTTCGGTTTGGATATTGTGGATTTAGAAGGGAACATTTTATTTATGAACAGTTTGCTAAAAGATGCTGTCGGTATAGAAAATCCAAAAGAAAAATGTTGGAAATTATATAAAGATAACGGAAAGCAATGTACAGAATGTCCTTTAAAAGACGAAATGAAATTAGGTGAAACTAATATTTGTGAAATACACAACGTCTTTGGAGGCAGAGAATATGAAGTAACATATACAGTGATGAATTATAAAAATCAAAAAGCACTGCTCGAAGTTTTTAGGGATATAACGGAATCAAAAAAGGCTCAAAAGGAAATACTAAAATTATCCCGTGCTGTTGAGCAAAGCCCTAATTTGGTAATAATTACTGATCTGCATGGTAAAATTGAATATGCTAATCCCAAAATAACTGAAGTGACTGGATATACTCAAGAAGAATTGATAGGTCAAAACCCTCATATTTTCAAATCCGGACAAATGTCTAAAGAAACTTATGAAGAATTATGGGATACTATACAACAAGGGAAGGTATGGAAGGGGGAACTATTAAATAAAACAAAATACGGAGAACTCTTTTGGGAAAGTGTAACTATAGCACCGATTATTGATAATAAAGGAAAGATAATAAATTATATAGGTATAAAGGAAGATATTACTGAGAAAAAGAAAATGACAGAAGAATTAATTGAAGCAAAGGAAAAAGCAGAGGAAGCCAGCAGATTAAAATCAAACTTCCTTGCAAATATGAGTCACGAACTTAGAACGCCCTTGGTAGGTATATTAGGCTTTTCGGAAATAATTAAAAACGAAGCTGAAAACGAGGAGTTTCAAGAATACGGTGCGATGATTTATTCCAGTACACTTCGCTTGCAGAGAACCTTAAATTCCGTACTTGATTTTTCAAAGGTTGATGGCAAAAGTTTTAAGCTTGAATATGATAAAGTTAATGTAAATAAACTTGCAAAGGAAGAATTTAATCTATTAAAAGTAAATGCTGAAAAAAAACAAATAGATTATAAATTAAACTTGAAAAAAGATACATTTATAATTAAAAGTGATGTCAGGCTTTTAGCTACAATCTTCAATCATATAATTGATAACGGAATTAAGTATACAAAAGAGGGTTTTGTGGAAGTAAACGTTAATAAAGCTCAAGAAGCAGATGGTACTTTTTTGTTATTCGAAGTAAGAGACAGCGGAATCGGAATAGAAAAAGAAAAATTACATTTAATTTGGGAGGATTTTCGCCAGGTAAGTGAAGGATTGGCTAGAACTTACGAAGGTGTAGGTTTAGGGTTATCTATCGTTAAAAAATTTGTTAGTCTACTAAACGGAAGCATAGAGGTTAAGAGCGAATATCTTAAAGGTTCTTCTTTTTGTGTAAAAATACCTATTGAACAGATTTAATAAAAAATGCATTATTAGAAATTGTGGAGAAGAACTTAAGTATAAAAAATTGAGATTAACAAACAATTAGAAAAAACTCAGCAATTCAAAAAGAGGTTGTTACAACAAATATTTGTGTAAGATGTGGAATGTTTAATTCCCTTTTTTGTTTGGGTATCTTTTTACGAAAACAACAAGTATATTTCACCTAACATATTGTTATATAATTAAAATTCACCGATTATAATTGTTTTTCACCAATTTATTTTTAACTGTTTTTCACGGACGCATTGCACCCGAAGAAGGTATTCTTGTTGGCTACGGAGCTATAATAGAAGCGTATAAACTACCCACACCGTTACCACACATTATGAAGAACAACATATTAACATTTAAATAAATAGTATTATAGATTTAAAAAAAATAGCAAGAAATCTCGAAAAAGAAAGATGTTCAAAACACAATAAACACCCTACTGCAATTCCTAAAAAAGATTCTATAGAACTATCTTGTTGTTGCGAAGAATTCAAAGCAAAGCTTGTAAAAAAAATGGATTTTGAGTTTAAAAAGCAAGTAGAAGAAGATATAAAAAAGCATTAAAATTCTAAATGATGTCACGAGGTCTACCCAAAGCAGTTAAGACAAGCCTTGAAAAATCGAGAGATTTTGCATTATTAGCAGTTGAGACCTATAATAAACCTGCAATTAAATTTAAATTAGGAGGATATATAATCTTAATGGTAATTGCTTGGACATCTTTATTTCACGCAATATTCTTCAAACAAAAAAAGAAGCCGTTTTATAAAACAAAAAATCGTTTCGATAAAAAGGATGGAGACTATTGTTATTGGGAGTTAAGTACCTGTTTAAAATAATATTTTAAAGATGATACAAATAACGCTATAAGGAAAAACCTTGAATTCTTCGTTCCACTTAGAAATATGGTAGAGCATAAATCTCTACCTGAAACAGACTCTGATATTTTTGCCGAATCTCAATCTTTACTACTGAATTATGATAAAATTTTAGATAAAGAGTTTACAGAAAAGTATTAGAATCCTACTCACAGCCATTATTGGATTTTATTGATTGGGAAGAAACAGAAAATCACAATGTTGATGTAAAAAATGAGACTATAGATTTCTATCGATATTTTGACGCAACCAAACAAACTGAATTTTTATACGATTGTGTTAATGATACAGTTTTAAATATCATACCAAATGAAGTTACTTACTTAAAAAATTATGACGAATTTAAACAGTTCCTTGATAATGAATTTGAAATGCCGGACAAAACAGTTGCTCTGCTTGTTCGATTTTTAGAACAAAATAATGGCAGTCTTTCAAAAAGATCACGGGAGAATGAATCTTTGAATTTGAATAATGCGGAGGTTTTGAAAATCGAAACAAAATTCAGGGAAATATTTAAAGAGTGGATTTAATAAGAGCCTTCGCGGTTCTAATTGATGGTTCAGGGGTATACAATTGATATGCTGCTTTCCCCGAAATATAGAGTAGCCGATTCTTTTTTGTATTATGGCTGGAATTTTATAAGGGTATAACTACATCTATTTTCTTATATTCATTTTTTTTTTGATGATTGGCATGGTTATTTCAATTAGGATGATTAAATTAATGACCAAGGTAATTACAACTTAAATTATGTGTAGAGCTGAATCTATAAATTCTATGTTATCAGAAAAAGAAAAGAAGTTTGAAGAATCCCTGCGTCCTCTTTCTTTATCCGATTTTAGAGGACAAAAAAGTATAACTGAAAACCTTAACGTTTTTGTTACGGCAGCAAAAAAAAGAGGTGAAGCCTTAGACCATGTTTTACTTACGGGACCTCCGGGACTCGGTAAAACTACTTTGGCTTATATAATTGCTAACGAAATGGGTGTTAAAATAAAAACAACTTCCGGTCCCGTTTTGGAAAAACCGGGTGACCTTGCCGGTTTGCTCACAACACTCGAAGAAAATTCTGTTTTATTTATCGATGAAATCCACAGGCTTAGCCCGGTAATTGAAGAATACCTTTATTCTGCAATGGAAGATTACAAGTTGGATATTATGATAGATTCCGGTCCAAATGCAAGATCCGTTCAGATTGCTTTACCCAAATATACCCTTGTTGCTGCTACTACCAGAGCCGGAATGTTAACCTCACCGCTTCGTGACAGGTTCGGGATAAGATTCAGGCTTGATTATTATGAGTCGGACACTTTAAATAAAATTGTCTTACGTTCCGCAAGAATTTTAAATGTAAGTTTAGATGAAAATGCTTCAGTTGAAATAGCAAAAAGATCGCGGGGAACTCCGAGAATTTCCAACAGGTTGCTCAGAAGAACAAGAGATTTTGCAGATTTTGATGATAGAAAAAACATTGATGTAGACACTGCTAAAAAGGCATTAAAAGCTTTGGATGTTGATGAATATGGACTTGACGAAATGGACAAGGATATAATATTAACAATAATTGAAAATTATAACGGCGGACCGGTCGGGTTAAACACACTATCAATTGCAGTTAATGAAGACCCCGGAACAATTGAAGAAGTTTATGAACCTTTTTTAATTCAACAGGGCTTTATACAAAGAACACCAAGGGGGAGGGAAGCTACAGATCTTGCTTATAAAAGATTTAATAAAAGGAGATTAAATTCAAAGGGAGATTCTCTTTTTGGTTAAGAATTAATTTCCTCTATCACTTTATTCATAACGGAGAACTAAAATGAAAAAGAAAACTTTGTTGTTTGCAATAATCACGTTTATTTTCACATCTGTTTTTACAAATAACATTTTTGCACAAAATAATTTATACATGCCGAGGAATATAAAAAAGGCTTATGATAACGGAACTCGTTCCTACGATGGGAAACCCGGGAAAAATTATTGGCAGAATTCTTCCGATTATAAGATAAATGTAAAAGTTACTCCTTCAACAAGATTGGTCGAAGGTGAAGAAACAATTATTTATCACAACAATAGCCCTAAAGATTTGGACAGAATAGTTTTCAGGCTTTATCAAAACAGAAATAGGATCGGAGCACAAAGGAGCAGAAACATAAGTAAAAAAGCAATGACTGATGGAGATATCATTACTAAAATGGTTATTGCCGGAAACGAAGTTGACTTAAAAAATAAAATAAAAGTAATTGATAGAGGTACAAACTTAATAGTAAAACTTGATTCATTACTTGATTCCAAATCCTCTTTAGAAATAAAAGTGAATTGGAATTTTACAATACCGAATCAATCAAGAGGAAGAATGGGGACTTACGATTCCACATCTTTTCTGATTGGTTATTGGTACCCGCAAGTTGCCGTATTCGATGATATTGACGGCTGGGATATGATACCTTTTACAGGCGCTCAAGAATTCTATAACGATTTTTCAAACTTTGACGTAAGCGTAACTGTTCCAAACACATTCGCGGTTTGGGCTACAGGAATATTGCAAAATCCTTCTGAATTATTAACAGAAAAATTTCTCAGCAGGTATAATAATGCACATAAGTCAGACAGCGTTATAAAAATAGTAAATGTTGATGATCTAAAAAACGGTGGAATATATAACAGTAAAAATAAGTTTAACACCTGGCACTATAAAGCAGAAAATGTTCCCGATTTTGTTTTCAGCATGAGCGACCATTACCTGTGGGATGCAGTTGGTTTAACCGTTGGTAAAAATACAAGTAGAAGAATCTACATTGCCGCTGTTTACAAAAAAGAATCGAAAGATTTTTACGATGTCGCAAATATTGCAAGGCAGTCAATAAATTTCTTTTCAACAAAAATACCTGATGTAGCCTTTCCCTTTCCAAGTCTAACCGTATTTAACGGAAGAGGCGGAATGGAATATCCAATGATGATAAACGATGGCTCAACGGATTCAAAGGGAAGAACCGTAGGTGTAACATCTCACGAAATTGCGCACCAGTACATGCCTTTTTACATGGGAACCAATGAAAAAAAATATGCTTTTATGGACGAAGGTTGGGCACAGATGCTTCCGTTTGATTTCCAAACTAAAGTTGGCAAAGTAAATGCAAGGAAAAGAAACAATAGATTTTACAATTTTATGGCAGGCACTGAAATGGAAATGCCGCTTATGATACCCTCTAATCTATTAAACGGTTTGTCCTATTCAATTTCAGCTTACGCTAGACCAGGACAGGCTTATGAATATTTAAGAAATTTTTTGGGTGATGAATTATTTCTAAAAGGTCTGCACGCATATATGAATAACTGGAATCACAAACATCCCGGTCCTTATGATTTCTTTTATTCATTTAATCAAGCTACCGGTAAAAATTTAAATTGGTACTGGAAACCTTGGTTTTTTGAAAGAGGATATCCCGACTTGGGAATTAAAAAAGTAGAAAAAGATGGTGACAGTTATAAAATTACAGTTGAAAAAGTAGGTATCATTCCCGTTCCGATAAGACTTACTTTTGTTGATGCACTGGGCAATGATACAACTATTACAAGAACCGCTGCAGTTTGGGAGAATAACACCGAAGTATTGGTTAAAGCAAAAATTAAGGGTGATATTAAAATAATTAATCTTGGCGGGGATGCTATCTCTGATGTGAATTCAAAGAACGACAGCTATAAAGTTGAATAGCTTGTGTTATGTAATTGGAAGGAATTTATAAAATATTTTAAAACTTAGAGCTGGTATCTTTACAGAAAAATACCAGCTCTTTACCATAAATGCAAAGCGGATATTCTACCCCGGCGGTAGATAAGCCCGATTCTCTTTGGGAGAATCACTTTCTTAAAAATTATTTGAACATTATACTTTTTATAGAACTTAAGCCGATATCCTTTTTTAGTTTCAACTATTATGAGTAAACAAATATAAGGTCAGAGGATTATTGGGTGGCAAAAAATAAGCTTTAGTTAACTTTGTAGAAAACAAAGCAATGTTTACATATAATAAAGATTAATTAACCGCAAAGGGAACGAAGAATACGCAAAGAACGCAGAGTGAGAAAATAAATCTAATAATCTCCTGTATTTATTCTGCGAACCCTCGGCGTTCTCTACCGGTTAATCTGGCGTTAAATCGTATTGTTATTAAGAATAAATAACCACAAATAGAAATTATAGATTTATGAGTCGAATCTAAAAAGGTTAATTACAGAAAGTAAAGCTTGGATTATAAGATGAAATTAAATAATATTTTTAATCCGTTAACTAACGGATACCTTTTTAGAGTAGTCTCATTCATATAAATATTCTTCTTCTTCAGAATTATTCAATATTTTTCTTAATCAACTTTTGCCACCCTTTTTCCTATGAGCCTGAAAAGAGATCGGAGAACATTATTAAAAGGTAATTTGGTTACAAACAATAATTCCCGTATATTTGTACTTGTTAGGCAGTAATTTAAGAAATAAACTCGCTTTAAGCGTGTAAATGTAAAAGTAGAAGCAATTCAAAACTTTCCTGTAGATTTAAGTTTCCTGTCAAAAATATCAATCAATTAATTACAAAAGGAGCATCTGTTATGGCAGAGCGCAAACAAGGGTCTGTTAAATGGTTTAACAGCGAAAAAGGATTTGGTTTTATTCAACAAGCAAGCGGCAATGATTTATTTGTACATTTTAAATCAATTATTGGTGACGGCTACAAATCTTTAGAAGAAAATGATAAAGTTGAGTTTTCTATTACCGAGGGTGCAAAAGGACCTCAAGCGTCTGAAGTTAGACTAGTTAGATAAAAGCTATTTATTTTCGATATTCGATCCCGGCATTTGTCGGGATTTTTATTTTTAAAGAGATTCAAGATTAATCAGAACCAACCTATTCTGTTGCGATTTAAAGCAAGCAATCCTAAATATGAACTACCGGATTTTAATAGATAAAAATCCAAAATGGTAAAATTTAGAATTGATTAGATGTTGATGTGAATACATTAACTTATTAGAAAAATTTACAACAAGAAATTTTCAACTCATTATTTTTAACATCCGACTCATTAAAACAATGTAAAAAAAACAATTATTTAAGTGTAATAATAATGAAATCTTAATAACTTAGTTAAACGTTTAAACAGATTATTAATATTCTTTTTAAATTTTTTTTATAATTGTTACTAAAAAGAGCTAAAACAGACCTATTTAAATCTTTTCATCAAAATCCCTAAAAAAATACTTGACAAGGAAGGAACATTATATTATTTTCAGTTAAACGTTTAACTGAAATAATCTCCTACTATAAAATACATGTCACCTACAATAAAAGATGTGGCTAAAGCAGCCAATGTTTCAATAGCAACTGTATCCCTTGTGTTACATGATAATGAACGTATTTCTCCCGAAACTAAAAGAAGAGTCTTAAAGAGTATAAAGGAGTTAAATTATTATCCTTTTAGATCGGCACAGGGATTAGTATCACGTAAAACAGGAAACATTGGGTTTATTATAACTGAGGAACATTTTTTACGTACTGAACCTTTCTATACAAGAGTTTTTCTTGGAGCTGAATTTGAAGCCAGGGAAAACGATTACTATGTGTTGCTTGCAACAATAAAATCTTCATTCAAAAAAAGCGACCCACTTCCAAGATTTATATTAGAAAGAAACTTTGATGGAATTGTAATTACCGGTAAGGTACCTGAAGCTTTTATTAAATCACTTTTAAAATATAAAATGCCGATTGTTTTTATTGATTACGTCCCGCCATTTGGCGATTTCCCAAGTGTTCTAATAGACAACTTAAGAGGGGGAGTTTTAGCAACCGAACATCTCATTAATAATGGCTATAAAGATATTGCATTTATTGGAGGTGAAATTTCACACCCAAGTATAATGGAAAGATTACAGGGTTATAAACTTGCACTTGAAAGAGCCAATAATAATAGCAATGGACTAATCGTCACTAATGATGAGTATCTCACAAGACAAAACGGATATAAATTAGCAAAAGAATTATTTGATCGCAGAAAAGATATCACAGCTATTTTTGCAGCTAATAACCCTACTGCAATGGGTGTTATGAAATACTTAACAGATAATGGAAAAAAAATTCCGGATGATGTTTCTATAATGAGCTTTGATGATGTTGAAGCAGCAATGCTTATTAATCCTCCTTTAACGACTATAAGAGTTCCCAAAGTTGAAATGGGAATAGAAGCCGTTCAATTATTGATGAAAATTCAAAAATATAATGGTAAAAATAATATTGCAAAAAAAATAATAGTTCCGGTTGAATTGGTTATAAGAGAATCAATAAAAAACATCAACTAATTATGATAGTTTATCTACATACAGATGTTAGCGAATAACAATAATGAAAGTTTGTTTGACTTAACTGAATATAGATGTGGAAATAGAAGAAGCATGTTTTACTTATAAAAGGTAGAGAAAGTATTTACCGTACCAATTGAAGAAGATTTGTAGTCATTTATTGTTAAACTTAATTATTAATTTATCAAACAAATAGGAGGAAAAGATGAAAATTTTTTCTTTTCAAAAATCTTTTTGGGGACTGATACTAACTTTTCTGTTCTTTTTAATATCAGCTTTCAATATTAATGCTCAAGTTAGTACTGTTGGAGGATTTGAAGGAACTTTGCCAAGTTATTGGCATAAAGGTAATACCCCGAACGGTGCTACATTAACCTGGGCAACAGACCAGTTTCGTTCAATGGGTAAATCTTTGAAAATAACAAAGGGAGTAACGACAGCCGCAGCAGTTTGGGAGTCAAATAATATGGCTGACTTCTGGTCACCACAGCATCTGAAAGATGTGGATATTAAGGTAGGAGCTTGGGTAAGGACAGAAGGAGTCAATACAAATCCTGCTACAGAGGATGAGAAGTGGAAGATCAGTTACACATTCTATGATTCGGCAGGTGCAATGATAGGCACAACAATGATGGATATAGACCAGAGTACAGCAAGCAATGGCGCATTTTATGCAGACACAAACGCAGTGGGAGCGACAATACTCCCGAAAAATTCATGGAAAACGATAATCAAGTTCATAGGAGGAAAAAATGCAACGGGTACTGTTTGGGCAGATGATTTTATGTTGTATGGAAGAGGTGCCTGGGCAGGACAGGATTGGAACACGGCAGTAGGCGTACCTAGCGGCTGGATATACTGGCTTCCGCCGAATGGAGGAAACGATGGAAAGATAAACAAAGGATTTGAGAACACAGTAGTAACAACCGAGGAAGCTCATTCGGGATTAAATTCATTGAAGTTTGATCTACCTCTTGATAGAGTGACGGGCGATGCATTTGTAGGAACGAGGAGAATGTTGTTCCAGGATATGAATGTAAATCCTGGGGATTATATAAGGATAAGTGTATGGTTAAAAGCAAAAAACCTGCAGCCTGATTCCGCAGCATTATACCCGACCACCTATGCCGTAGGATTCACCTATGGATTCTGGAGTGGAGTAGGAAACAATGATGGATGGAATTCGGTAGGTGGCAATCCTGTAGATATGCAGTTTGCACTTCCCGCCGTAAAATCCTTCAATTGGAAACAGTACTATATAGATGTCAAGGTGCCCAACGATCCAACGGCAATTGCAATGTCTGTAAGATTGCACGCATACTCAAGGTTTACCGGAACTGTATACTGGGATGATCTGAAGGTAGAGAAAATTGATGTTCCTGATCTGAATGCAGCCGGTGGATTTGAAGGTGCTTTACCAAGTTATTGGAAGAAAGGAAGTACTCCGAACGGTGCTACATTAACCTGGGCAACAGACCAGTCTCGTTCAATGGGTAAATCTTTGAAAATAACGAAGGGAGTAACTTCAGATGCAGCAGTATGGGAGTCAAAGAATATGGCAGACTTCTGGTCACCACAGCACTTGAAAGATGTGGATATAAAATTAGGAGCTTGGGTAAAGACAGATGGAGTAAATACAAATCCTGCTACTGATGATGAGAAGTGGAAGATCAGTTACTCATTTTATGATTCGGCAGGTACGTTAATAGGTACGACAGTAATGGATATAGACCAGAGTACAGCAAGCAGTGGAGCATTTTATGCAGACACAAACGCAGTGGGAGCTACAATACTCCCGAAAAACTCATGGAAAACAATAATCAAGTTCATAGGAGGAAAAAATGCAACGGGCACTGTTTGGGCAGATGACTTTATGTTGTTTGGGAGAGGTGCTTGGGCAGGACAGGATTGGAATGCGGCAGTAGGTGTACCTACCGGCTGGATATACTGGCTTCCGCCGAATGGAGGAAACGATGGAGA
>DRJC01000095.1 GCA_011052365.1 Ignavibacteria bacterium | reverse complement strand
CTTACTGGTTAAAAGGAACTCCGAAACTTGGCGGAGCAGCTGCATTATCCTCATTAATAAACCGGTTTCGTAAGAAAGATAAAAACGTATTTCTTTTTGATTCAGGTGATATGTTTACCGGTATGATTTCTAACCTTACTAAGGGCGGTGCACTGATGGAAATGATGCGAAAAATGCATTACGATGCTATGACTATTGGTAATCACGAATTTGATTATGGAAGTAAAAATTTCAGCACCCAGATGAACAAAGTACCCTTTCCGGTTTTAGGTGCTAATATATACTACAAAGGAACCGATCATCCATACAGCAGACCATACACAATTATTGAACGGAACGGCATAAAGATTGGTGTAATAGGGATTATTGGACAAGATGCCAGAAGTGTTGCGCTTCCATCGGGTATTACCAATCTTGATTTTTACGACCCCATACCTGTAGTAAGAAAATATGTGAAAATTTTAAAACCCCAGGTGGATTTAATTGTTGTGTTGGCTCATCAAGGAAAAACCGGTCCAATGCAGACCGATGCAGAAGCAAGACCGGAGCTTCAACGTGACTTTGACGAAGACATAAAATTGACTACAGAAGTTAAGGGGATAAATGTTTTCATAGGTGGGCACGCACACCGTGGAATTGAAAAACCTTATGTTAATAAAAAGACAGGTACAATAATTCTACAAACATACGGCTACGGTACCAGGTTAGGTTACCTTAAACTGAAAATTAAAGATAATAAAATAGTTTCTTTCAATGGTAGATTAATAAAAGTTTGGAGCGATAAAATTAAGCCCGACACAGTGATAGCTAAAATGCTCAGTAGTTATAAAAAAGAATTTGCTCCAAAAATTGGAATTGTGGTCGGTAATTTAAAAACAAGGTTGGTGCGTGAATATAATCTTGAATCACCATTGGGTGATTTTGTAGCCGATGTAATGCTGACTTCCACAGGTGCGCAAGTAGCATTTGAGAACGCAGGCGGTTTAAGAGCAGATTTACCTAAAGGTAGTGTAACAAACGGGGATGTGTTAAATGCTTTACCTTTCTACAATACATTAGTTACCAGTATGCTTAGCGGTAAACAAATTAAAAAAATTCTTGAACAAGGCTTTACCTTGGAAAGAGGAATGATTCAGGTTGCCGGTATTAAAGCCAAATATAATTTGGATAAACCTATTGGTAATAGGCTAATGGAATTATTGATAGATAACCAACCGGTTAAAGATAATAAATTATACAAAGTTGCTACTAATAATTTTCTTGGTCAGGGTGGAGATTTGTACCTTACATTTTTAAAATCGAAACAAATAGATACAGGCAAATCACTGTCCGATATGGTAATTGATTATCTGAAAAAAGCTAAAGTAGTTAATGCACCTAAAAAAGGGAGGCTTATCCCTGTTAAACTTAAAAGTGAAAAATCCACACATACTTTGTAACTATAAAAGATGACATCTCTTTAATGAGATGTCATCTTTTCACAAAAATCATAAATCAAACTTTATCTCCCCTATAAAATAATTGATATTAAAATTATTAAACTCTGCATATTGATATGAAGCAATTAAATATTTTGGCTGTCTCATATCTTCACTTCTACCAGTGTCCGTAAATTTTTGTAACTTTAATATCACAGCAAGCGTCCATCCTTTTTTTCTATTTTTTCTCAAGTCCCATAGCCTTAAAATTAAGTAGTTTATTTTTCTCATTTATTATAAATTTAATTCTTTAAATTTATTTTTAAGTTCGCTTGTAGAAGGCAGGAACCCTTTAAATGCTTTAGGCAAGCGTTTTGTAATTTTATATTCGGCAACGCCAATCGGCTGGCTGGTATCTTTCAGTGCATAGTCAACGATAAGTCTATTCTTTTCCTTACAAATTATTATACCTATAGAAGGGTTTTCATCTTCAAGTTTAATTTTATCATTAAGTACAGATAAATAAAACTGCATTTTACCGGCATACTCAGGTATAAATTTGCCAATCTTCAATTCAACTGCAACCAAACATTTCAGTTTACGGTGATAAAGAAGTAAGTCAATAAAATATTCTTCACCGGCTACTTCTAATCTATATTGATTACCAATAAATGTAAAATATCCTCCCATTTCAATTAAGAACTTACGGATATTGTTTACAAGAGATTTCTCTAACTCTTTTTCGCTATGTTCATCCATAAGCTCAAGAAAATCAAAAGTGTATTCATCTTTAACTGCAAGCTTAGCTTGGCTTTTATACTTAGCCGGTAGAGTTTTATCAAAGTTAGTTTGATTTGTTAAGTATTTTTCATAGGATTGATTTTCAATTTGGTGGATTAGAACATTTTTTGTCCACCCAAACTTCTTTGTCATTTTAATGTAAAATTCTCGTTGACACGTATCTTTACATTTTTCTAAAATTACAATGTTTTTTGTCCAACTAATTTCTCGCACCATTGGTGCGAGATCTTGAATGTTTCTGTATTCCAAATAGAAAGTACGCATACGCCAGAGATTAGCGGCAGAAAAACCGGATATCCCTGTATATTCTTTTTGAAGGTCTGATGCAATATTTTCAACAATTGATTTGCCCCATCCGAACTTTTCTTGCTGTTTGACAATCATTTTGCCAATATCCCAATAGAGATTAATCAACTCTTTATTTACAACCTTTAAGGCTTCGTACTGTGCAGAACGGATTCTTTGCTTAAGGTTTTTTATAAAGGATTGATATCCTTTTGTTGAAATATCTTTCATTATTGCCGACCTAAAAGTTTAGTAACATTGTCTGCAATGGTTCGTTCAAATTCACTTGTTTCAGGAT